>DASQZP010000728.1:0-5269 GCA_035638655.1 Bacteroidales bacterium | reverse complement strand
ACCACCGAACATTTTCCGCATCGTGTACAGTTATTTTCATCAATGGAAACTTTGTAAAGAGAGGCTTTGGAAACCAATCCGAGAAAAGTACCCACCGGACAGACAGTGTTGCAATAAAGCCTTCCCTTCCTGAAGGAAAGCCAGAAAACAAGCCCAAAGAATAATGCGGGATAAATCAGGGTAAGATAGTTCAACTGTCCAGTCTCAACTTTATAGAGAGAGTAAATACCAAATGAATTGAGTATTTTGGCTGATACATTATTCAGCCCGAAATAAACAGGGCGAACCAAATCGGAAAAGATCTTGCCAAAATTACTGAACGGATCAAGCAAATTCAATGCAAATACACTTCCAAACAACAAAAGAACGGCTGTAACCACCAGTAACGAATATCGCAGCCATGTATGAGATCCGGAATACCTGAATATTTTTTTCCTTTTGCTGAATTTACGGCTGAGGTAGGAGATCACATCCTGCATGATTCCCAGCGGACATACTGTTGAACAATACACCCTGCCAAACAGAAACGTAAAAGCCAGCACGATCAGAAAACCAATCGTGCCAATGCTCAGCAGGTTGATAAATTTGAGTACAGAAGGTACAAACTGCAGGAATGTAACTCCGTTTATAATCTGTTTTGATAAGGTTGATGCAAAATCAACAAAAATGAAACTGGTAAATACTAAAAACAATAATGAAACTATAACCCTGAAAACTTTCAGAAACTTTCTTCTCATTCCAATCAGATCTTTATCCTTTTAATTTTCAAGGCATCCAGGTTCATATTTCCCACGCCCATTTCGTTTGCTATTTTGATATGGCCAATATCTGCAGGCTCAAGTCCGAACATTTTAGCACCAGCTGCATCTATGGCTACAATATCAGTAGAGATAAGCTGTGCTTTCATCTCAATCAGATCATTAGTAGAAACTCCACGCGGACCATTGCGTTTCATTACCCGATATGCATCAATTATGTTCAGATCCGGTTTGCGGTATGTAACATAATCTGCAATACACTGATGCAGGTCATTCTGATGCCAGAAACGACGATCCCAGATGGCGCCCATCAGGTTTTTCATTCCCATGGTTAAAGTAGCGCCACCATGATTTTTTAGCACGGGCACATTAATAAACACATCGGATTCAAGTAACAGCTGATGTTCCTTCGCATTTTTAAGCCTCTTCCCTGCTGGAACTGAAACAGCTTTATAATAATTTTCGGTATTTCCGGGTACCATTTGGCCGCCGGCATCTTTTACAGCCTTTTCAATTCCGCTGTTGGTGTAGCATTTCTGCCAGTTATCACATGTATTATCAAATACATATACTTTTTTTGCTCCCGCTTTGAAACAATGCTCAATGATCCTGGCCACCAGTTTCGGATTGGTATCTGCTGCCTGTTCAGGAGTACGGTCCCAACCGATATTGGGTTTGATAACAACTGTTTGTCCCTCTTTCACAAAGGCAGACATACCTCCCAGGGCACTTATTCCCTGGTCAAACATAGTATCCGGCTCACCGCCTTTTATCGCGACAAGGTCGTAAGGCAATTCATTGGATGACCGGGCAGGCGATACTAACCTGGTAAAGCTACTGGCAGATAAGGCAGTACCGGCTAACAGTCCTGCTCCAATACTCTTATTCAAAAAGTCTCTCCGTTTCATTCTTCTGAAGTTTTTAATTAATCATTTACATTTCCGGTATGGCTGGTAACATATACCTGCCGCACTATTTCGATTCAATTTGAAAAATACTACATAATAGTGAATTAGCCTGTTAAAAAACTGTTTATTTATAAAATTTGAAAACAGTCTAAATAAAAGCAAAGTTATGTATGTACATCTGTACATGTTTTCAAATTATTAATGTAAATTTTGCAGTATCTTTGGGCGACAGCAAAAGAGTATTGACTATTTTGCAAGTAGTAATTAGAGTTTGTCAATAAAGTCCAGGTGTCAGAATCAAAATGTTCGTGATCAGGGTGTGAATAAAGTTTTTTTAAAATACAATAATTACCAGAAATGAAGATACTATACTATGATTGCTTTTCCGGAATATCCGGTGATATGCATCTGGGAGCACTTATTGATGCGGGAGTGGATCAGGATTTTCTTATCAGTGAATTGAAAAAACTTCCGGTAAAAGACTATACAATTGAAGTATCCAGAGCCATCAGGAAAGGCATTGAAGGGACATTAGTGAATGTGAAACTTCTCAACGATAATTCAGACACCTGGGAACACCATGAATCGGGAAACTCTGCAGGAAAGAGTTCTGAACATCATCATTCACATTCCCACCATGACCACCAGCATGAACATGCCCATCATCACAGTCATAACCACCCTTCTGATCATGAACACCGCAATCTACATGATATTGAGGAAATTGTTAACGGAAGTAGTTTAAGTCAAAAAGTAAAAGACAGGGCGTTGAATATGTTTAGGCATATTGCAGAAGCAGAGGCCAAAATTCATGGAAAGACTATCGATGAAATTCATTTTCATGAGGTAGGTGCCATAGATTCCATTGTTGATGTGGTTGGAGCTGCTATCGGTATTGAATACCTGAATCCCGATATCATTATGGCATCATCAATTGAGCTTGGCGGTGGCTTTGTGAAATGCGCACATGGTCTAATGCCTGTTCCGGCTCCGGCTACGAGTGAGATCCTGAAAGGCATCCCTGTAAAAACCGGGGCAGTACCTTTCGAAACCACCACCCCGACCGGAGCTGCTATCCTGGCTGCCAATGTAAATGAATTTACTGACAATCTGAATTTTACACTTCAGAAAACAGCCTATGGAATTGGACAACGTGATACCAAAATCCCGAATGTTCTCAGGGTTTATCTGGGTGAAAGAAGTGAAAAAACTACTCCTGCTGAAACACAACAGGAAGCTGTTATGATTGAGTGCAACATTGACGACATGAATCCGGAGTTCTTCACCTTTGTTGTTGAAAAACTCTTTGAAATGGGTGCTGATGATGTGTTCCTCACTCCCATCATCATGAAAAAAGGCCGTCCGGCAAATAAATTAAGTATTCTTGCCAGCAATAATATTGAAGATACCCTAACTCAGTTTGTCCTTACAAACACTTCAACCATTGGCATCAGAAAATATCCGGTTATTAAAAATATGCTGGAACGAAAAACCGAATCGATTATTACCAAATTCGGAAATGTAAATGTAAAAACAGTTTATCATAAGGGAAAAGTATTGCGATCGAAACCTGAATATGCCGACTGCGTGGCACTGGCCAATAAACATAACCTTTCACTTTATGAGATTTATCGTGAAATCGATAAATCTATTAATTCTGATTAGATTTATTGCATGTCAGTTTAATTTAGCTGCAAATAAAAACTTAAACGGCTATTCGATTGATTACCAAACAAGTGATTTATAGTACAAAAAATTAATTTGTCTTGCCCCTGCCCCTAAAAGCCTGCCTGCCGCACGCAGTACAGGCAGGGTGTCTGATTTTCAGCTATTTCACCCTTTATGGTTCGGGGCAAAAAGTAGCTGAAAATCCTGGTATTGGCTTTTCGGAGTACACTCATCAGCTTTAAAAATTGATCATGAAAAGTGAAACACAAAAAAAATTCAACCAGTTAAAGGAATACCTGGAAAACCTGGGTGAAGCAGCCGTTGCCTTTTCGGGTGGAACAGACAGTACCCTGCTGCTGGCGGTTGCAAGAGATATTCCGGGAGTAAAGACACTGGCAATCACAGCAAAAACCCCATACATGCCGGACTGGGAACTTAAGGAGGCTGAAGAATTTATTCGTAAAAAAGATATTGAGCAGGTGGTTGTCACCCTGGGTATTCATGAAAGTATCCAAAATAATCCGCCGGAACGATGCTATTTATGCAAATCCTCACTGTTTAAAGCGCTCATTGAAGCAGCAACATCAAAAGGCTTTACTCATGTTATGGATGGCACCAATGCCTCTGATACATTGGATTACCGGCCCGGATTAAGGGCACTCCGCGAATTGAAGATTAAAAGCCCGTTGCTGGAAACAGGCATCACGAAGAACGAGGTTAGGGAAATATCAGCCGAACTCAATCTGCCAACATGGAACAAGCCGGCCTATGCCTGCCTGCTTACCAGGCTGCCCTTTAACCAAACAATAGAAGAAAAGGAACTCAAAGCCATTGAAAAAGCAGAGGTATACCTGATGGAAAAAGGTTATAGGGAAGTCAGGGTAAGAAAACATAACAATCTTGCAAGAATTGAACTTCCCATTGAAAAAATCGGCCCGTTTATGGCTCGGCCTGACCTGCATGAAATAGTTGATTTCATCAGGGAAACAGGCTTCACCTATGTAACAGTTGATCTTGCAGGATATGCTACCGGAAGCTTTAACCAGGAGATACCGGATTCGGTAAGAGAGGAAAATTAGTTTCACATGGTTTAACAGGCCAATATTATTAAATTTGCAGGTAAATATTTTGAAAAAATGACGGCTGACGAATTGAGAAAATTACTTGAGGAAGTACACTCCGGTAACCAGACAATAGATAAGGCATTGGAAAAATTACAGGACCTTCCTTTTAAGGACCTGGGATTTGCAAAGATTGATAATCATCGTGAATTACGAACCGGTTATCCGGAGATTATTTTCGGAGCAGGGAAAACACCTCAACAGGTTCGTGACATAGTAGCCTTTATGCTTACCAAAGATGTAAACATACTGGCAACCAGGGCAACCAGGGAGATGTATGACGAAGTACTTACGATAAGCCCCGACGCAGAATATCATGAGATGGCCCGGGCAATTACAGTTCGAAAAAAGAAGCCAGAATTAACCGACTCCCATATTGCCGTGATTACAGCCGGAACCTCAGATATGCCGGTGGCTGAAGAAGCTGCGGTTACTGCTGAAATATTTGGTAACAAAGTTGACCGGCTTTTTGATGTGGGCATTGCCGGTATCCACCGTTTATACAGCAACCTGGAGCGAATCAGAAAAGCCCGGGTAGTAGTTGTCATTGCAGGTATGGAAGGTGCTTTGCCCAGTCTCGTAGGCGGTCTGGTTGATAAGCCTGTAATAGCTGTACCGACCAGTGTGGGATATGGAGCCAATTTTGGCGGTCTGGCTGCTTTGCTGGGAATGCTTACCAGTTGTGCCAGCGGCGTGAGTGTAGTGAATATTGACAATGGATTTGGTGCCGGCTATATGGCCAGCATGATCAATAAACTCTAATTTTTCGCATGGAGAATCCTGAAAAAGTACTGCTTTCTACTGCCTTTTTTCC
>DASQZP010000727.1:0-2206 GCA_035638655.1 Bacteroidales bacterium | reverse complement strand
GAAGGACCGTACGAGGCCAAAATTGTGATGCACCAGGGCAATACGGATATCAACGGTCCGCACCAGGGAGGAATAGTACAGCTTAAAAATGGCAACTGGTGGTTCATGCATTTTCAGGATCACGGGGCCTGGGGCCGGGTTGATCTCCTTGAACCTGTTGAATGGATCAACGGATGGCCGCTGATTGGAAAGGACATAAACAACGATGGAATTGGAGAACCTGTAAGCAGTTATTCCAAACCAGAGGTGGGAAAGCAATATTCCATTGCTGTTCCGCAAACATCTGATGAGTTTGACTCTAATAAATTGGGATTACAATGGCAGTGGCATGCAAACCCGCAACAGCAATGGTATTCACTTACCAAAAATCCGGGTAGTTTACGTTTATATACTGTGCAAAATATCACACAAAACGGCAACCTTTGGTTTGTACCTAATCTTCTGTTGCAAAAATTTCCGGCTCCGGCCTTTGCGGTTACGACAAAAATCACATTCCAACCCAAACAATTGAATGAAATGACCGGACTTGTGATAATGGGTAAAAAATGGGCCTTCCTGGGAATGAAGCAAACTGATGCCGGCTTGCAGCTTGGGATGTACACAGGCACCTATTTTGAAGGATCGGACCAGACAGAATTATTGGATTCAGTAATGCTGGATGGAGCAACCTGCTATCTACGGGTTCATGTTAATGACCAGGCATTATGCAGTTTTTATTACAGTACTGATAATAAAGAATTTCATTTACTGGGTCCCGTTTTTACTGCTACACAGGGAGTATGGATTGGCGCAAAAGTCGGTCTGTTCAGCCTTGATCCGAATATGAATGCTAAAAACGGTTTTGCCGATGTCGATTGGTTCAGTATAAAATAATGAGACCCGACAGTTTAATTCACCATATTTTGTAACTTGATACAAAAAAATCATACCATTTAAAATAGAAATCACATGAATGAACATTTTGATTCCGGTTCGATATTAATAATCGCCATAACCTTTATTCTTTTTGTTATCGCGTTATTTGTAAAAGGTTTTACCCATAACCTGTTGCTGGAAGCGGGTGTTTTCCTGGTTTCGGTAAAGCTTATCATCATGGCTTATAAAAACAGCAAAACCAGTCGGAGGATCATCAAAGAACTGGAAGAGATTAAAGAAAAAATCGAGAAAGAAAATTAATTATTAAAAAGAAAAATTTAATAAAAAAAACTTATACATATTTATCATTTACACCAATAAAAAGAGCAGCCAAAAAAATGACAGCTCTTTTTATTTTTCCAAAATAATGTTCAAATATTCCGTTTATTTGCCCACCAGCATTTTATCAGAATATGATAATTGTGAACTGGTTAACTTTACAATATAAGTTCCGGGAGAAAACCGGTTACTGTTAATACTTACCTCATTATCTCTAATAGCTTCCTTTCTGAATACTTCCTTACCGGATGCATTGAAAACTGCAAGTGTAAAATCATGTTGAACGGAGTTATTGAACACAATCCGTGTTTCACCAGAAACCGGATTGGGCAATATTTTCAGTCCGTTGTTTTTAGTTTTTTTTTTCGCCTCATTTATACCTACTGAAGTATTATCCAGGTTTACCCGGATTACCTGGAATGAATTTGCTGGTAATGAATAATCAAACGAATTGGTAACATGCATATAACTTTGTACCGGGCTTATCAGGTCAGGATTAATCAAGGTATTTCGTTGGGTGGAACTACCTGAAAGGGTAATCACTTTAGCCGTCTGATCAAGGTTCGTTCCGGTAATATTCATAGAAGTATTGATATCCTGATCACCGGAATTTACCATTTTGATGATCAGATCATTTGTTTCATTATCTTTGGTTACAGAAGCAGAAACCGGACCGGCAGGTGCGGGAATTTCGAACAACAGTTCATCATTAAGATAGAAGCTGGTGGTAGTACTGGTAACCTCAATTCTGATATTATACCAGACATTGTTCTGCAAACTTCCTGCTTTGGACACCAGGGTTGTTTTAGAGCCATTGGTGCACTTTTCCACAGCATAAAGGGAATTTCCCCATCCGCCGAGGTTTAACCAGTAAAAGTTCTGACTGTCCTGATATCCGAAAGGTATTAAAAAACCTTCCGCACCACCAGTTTTCATGGCCTTTAATGAAAAAGTATACTCAGCACTGTCGATGTTGGTATTAAAAACGCTCACAGCAGGCATCATTCCGGAT
>DASQZP010000726.1:0-3656 GCA_035638655.1 Bacteroidales bacterium | reverse complement strand
GTGAAAAGAGTTCGACGCTCATATACCGATCAGGTGGGTACTTCATTACATATTCATTTTGTCGTGGTTACGACTGAAGATCGATATTTTGATATTTTTTACGATTCAGAAAATATGTATTGGTATTTGACTGTGGAGCTGGATGAAAGGTTGAGCTTTGATGATTGATTACAAAATATTAAAGGCATTAGGGAGAGTGATTAAGTGACTAAGGTTTCCGACTTTAATTATATAGTTAAAATAAATCCCGCTAATGTTTTGAATAATCGTTTTAATCATACATGACTTGAACTCAAAAATGATAATATATTCATTGATTTAGTATTAGATAAATTCTTGATATATAGATTCAAATATTTAATGGATGTCTTTGCTTGGAACCAGATTATCGTCATAATAATGTGGTAATTATATACATAAATAATTGTTATTATTGTATAATATTATTATATTTATATATAAAATATTAATAAATAAAAATTTAACATAATGTGTAAAATAAAGAATTGAATCAGTAAAGGTTATATCCGAGTTAAGAATAATAAGAAAACCGTAAAAGCTTATCGGAAGTATTGCCATTCTAAACGCATCCCATTTATCAAGGTTACTAAAGAGAGAAAAAAATACACAATCAATATCTTTCTTGATCCTACAGGAAAGGTTTTTGGAGATAACGGGTTAGATAAAATCGTAAGTAACAGTAAAAACAAAGCTTACATCTATTTATTAAGTCCATATTCAGTAATTTTAAAAAAAGTAGACGAAACTGATTTGCAGGGTATCATTAATGTGATACATGATATTTTCAATGATCATAATTGCGTTATGACACAGAGAGCATACATGCTCTCTCCATAGTAGGCCAATGTAATACTACCGGCAGAGTATCATTCCACATTATCAAAAGCTCTGCCTATAGCTTCTGATATATCCATATTTAATAAATCTGCATATCGTTGCGTTGTTCGAATCGATTTATGTCTCATCCATCTTTGAACAGTGTATATAGGTACCCCGGCACGCAGGAGTTCAATACAACACGTATGGCGCAGAGAATGTAGTTTGATTTCATCTCTGTCGGGAAGAGCTATTCGAAGGTATTTTTTGAATTGTTTACTTGTTCTGCTTTTATCTTTTCTACCAAAAAGCCGATCCGAAGGATCGTCCCTGAGTTTCAAATACTTTTGAGCAATTCTTATTAAAGGTTTTACGTCTTTTATTGGTAATACATTTTTTTGTTTTGTTTTAGTTGAAAAGGTTTTTGAGCCAATATGTATCTCCCAGGTATCGATATTAATGTCTTCTACTCGCAGATTTAATGTTTCACCTATTCTCATACCGCTATACCGCTGCCAGTTTATCAGATCAATTAACCATAATGAGTTCTTTTCTTTTGTCTGAAATCCTAACTTTATATCCTTAGTCACTTGATCACTGATCGTTTGTATGATTTTATCAATTTCAGTAGGACTGAGATAATTGATACCTTCAGACTGTTCGTCGTCTCGGTTATAAATTTTAAGCGTTGAGACCTTTAGGTTTATCAATTCTTCTCTATTCAACCAATTGACAAACGTTTTTAGTCGCTTCAGATAAGATTTTTTGGATTCATAAGCCAAGCTGTCCCGGTTTATAAAAGCATTAATCTTATCGTGGGTAAGATCACGTAAAGGTAAATTATTACCAATAAAATCCAAGAATCTATTTAATATGTAAGTATTCGACTCTGCCGTGTGCGTTCGCCAATCCTCTTTTGTCTTGTATGACAAAAAAGTTTGGAGGGCTTCATTGACTGTTGTAATCTTTGGGGGTTCTTCTTCATGAAAGGATACGGCTTCCAACCAGGGATCGTAATTTCCTAAAGCATATTCGTCTTCCAGACGAACTTTAAGTTTCAGAGCTATATTTTTCTTAGTGGTTTTTAAGGCTACTCGTTTACGGTTTGGAGTTTTGCTATTATCGTAAAATTGCAAATAATAGTGGTTCGCTTGTTTGATCAATGTGGCCATTCTTGTTCTCCATTCGATTATATGAAGAACAGGCCATATAACAACTTTTGTTATATAACTGCTATAAAAGTTTTTTGAGGATTCAAGACTTTTACTTTTAAACTCTCCAAATTGTTAATTATAAGCTCATTAGGCTCGATTTTATTAGGAATCAGTTGGTTTAGAGCACCTGCCTTACAAGCAGGGGGTCATAGGTTCGAGTCCTATATCACCCACTCCAGAAAGCCTTTGAATAGCAATGTATTGTGCTGTTTGAGGGCTTTTTTGGTTTTGGGGCTTTTCTATTGGGGAAATCGCTATGGGACAGGTGAAATTGGTTCTACATATTATAGAAGTTTATTAATTAGGAATGAATATGAACTTCAAGTATTAAGTATATCTCATTTTAAAATATGGACTGGTTATATATCCGTAGACGTGCCATGAAGATATATAGTGGTTTTGATGAGTGAATGAATACAAAAGGTTAAAAATAGAATTAAGCCATATAGCAAACTTTTCATGTTGGATATGGTCAGTCCTAAAGTGATTTAAAAATAAATGATCGGACTGTGTATCCAATAAATTTAAATGGGATATCTTTCAAATTTTACGTAACACTTCGTAACATTACGATTCCTTTTTCACCATCTATTAATGGTCATATTACACATGACATAGAATTACCGGTGTGTAGTTTTATAAAATCCTTTTAATCAATTAGCTCGAGGTTAATCTTAATAGTGAATGCATTAATTCCGGTGATAGGTCATGAATATCCTCGAACCGCAAATATGTCTATGAATTCATTAGTTGGTCTCGCAGAGAATTTAGTGATATCCAGAGAATATGAATTTTGTACATGTATATCTTTTTAAATCTTAAAAAAAACTGGAATCCTACAATAAAATTTATTAACTAAAAATCGTTAGTAGAAATTTCTTAGAAAATTACTTATGAGGGGCATGAAAATACGTATTCATCTATCATCTAATAAAGAAGCGGTTCCCTATAACTATGCCCATCGATTATCTAGTGTATTTCATCATTGGCTTGGACCTAATAAAATACATGATGTAATGAGCCTATATTCTATAGGGTGGCTACAGGGAGGTCAATCTGCAGCAGGTTCCCTGCACTTTCCACGAGGTGCCCGGTGGGAAATCGGAATTTGGCAGGACGAAGTGGCAGAAAAATTAATCCAGGGACTCTTACTTAAACCGATGGTATTATTTGGTATGCGAGTGAGACGTGTAGATCGAGTTGAAGAACCTGATTTTAGTAAAGGCCAATTCCGTTTTTGGGCTGGAAGCCCGATAATACTAAGAAAAGTAGAGGATGATTATAGTCGCACTTTTGTATGCTATGATAAACCGAATGAGTCTTCATCAATAATGACGCGTATTCTTCATAAAAAGATGAAAGAGGCGGGTATAAAAGAGCAAACAGCTAAAATGAAATTTGATGAACGGTTTGATAAGCCCAAGACTAAATTAATTGACATTAAAGGCATAAAAAACAGAGGCAGCATGTGCCCGGTTATCACAGATGGATCTCCGGAAATTCTAAAACTGGCCTGGACAGTTGGGGCCGGGGAATTAACAGGTTCCGGATTCGGAAGCTTGATAGCGCGGTGATCGTAACAGTCCGTAACGTGACGATTGGAAA
>DASQZP010000725.1:0-4587 GCA_035638655.1 Bacteroidales bacterium | reverse complement strand
CAACCAGGCATATAATATTACCTGACATCCTGCGGTTTTTAATAATCGTACTGATAAACTGAAGAATCAGCTTCTTTACATCTTCAAGGCCGTAATGCTGATCATCAAGGATTTTACGTGCTTTTTTGATATCAAGACTGTCAGTTGAAAAAACACCCCAGGGCAGGCTGGTTAATTCGTGCAGATAATTTCGTGAAACATGGTATTCAGGAGATTGCCGGTCGAGAACACTGAGTTTTTCAAGCTCTTCATCCACTACTTTTTTGACTTCCTTAGTGAGGGTGAGTCCCTGCAGCTTTTTTTTGATTGATTCAATCTCCGACTCCTTGTCGTCTTTTTCCATGCCCAGCTCCTTCTTGATTACCTTTAGTTGTTCGCGAAGAAAATATTCTTTTTGCTGTTTGGATACTTTTTCATTGATCTGATTTTGTATATCTTCCTGCACCTGGGCCACTTCTATTTCTTCCTTGAGCAGAATAAGCAGTTTTTCCGCTCTTTTGTACAGATTATAAGTCTCGAGTAACTCCTGAAGTTTATCGGGATCAGCAGAAAGGATTGACGCAACCATATCCATTATCACATGTGGCTTGTCGTAAGTCATCTGTGAAAAGAGCATTTTTAGTTGCTCCTGCATGAACTGGTTGGTTTTCATCAATTCCTTTACATTGGATATAATAGAAAGGACATAAGGTTTTAACTCATCATCTTTTTTGGGAAGTGTATCGTAGCGATACCTGACTTCCCATTTTATGAGAGGTTTTTTCTGCACGCTGCGAATATATTCAAAACGGTGAAGGCCCTGTGCAATTACCTGTATTGTATCGTCTGCAATGGGAACGATTTTGTGTATCTTCATTACAGTCCCGACTTCATACAGATCAGGATCTTCATAATTGTTGTCTTCCTCCTTTTGCAACACAACACCAAAAACCCGGTGTTCCGAATCTGAGGCTTTCTGAACTGCTTCAATATCCCGTTTTCCCGACAATACAAGAGGGATTATCAGGTTGGGAAATATGGGTCTGGGATTTACCGGTACAATATTTATCTTATCAGGTAAAATCTCTGAAACGACAACCAGATCGCCCGCTCTGTTTTCTTCCCGGCTGGTGTCAATTGGTTCTTCTCTGTTCATAAGACAATTCCTTTTTTATGATTTCTATTGACGTTTCTTATTATAAATTATTTGATTCAACAATTTTCATACAATTAGAACTTATTTATAAAATACTTTATTATTGAGTTTATTCCGAAAAGCCAATACCAGGATTTTCAGCTACTTTTTGCCCTGAGCCCTAAAGGGTAAAGTAGCTGAAAATCAGGCACCCTTCCTGTACTGCTTTCGGCAGGCAGGCCTTTAGGGTAAGGGGCGAATCCTGATTTTCAGTCTTACTTAATAAAGTACATTTCGGCATAAACTCATTATTACAGACAAAAGGTCAGCTCAGTGTTTAATGTCTCTTTATTATGGATAACAATTTAAATCCATAAAATTTTAAATGATAGGAGAATAATTTTCTTTTTTGACAGTACAGAAATACTGTCATTTTTACAGATTAACTGTCTGATCTGCTTTGCAGAGAGTTTTTGAGTAGTATATTTTTTGGAATACAAATATTTCTGACAAATGAAAATATTTACATTTGGTACCACGGCTTGATATTTCAATAATTTAACAGATACATTTTTTGCAGAAAGTACAACCTTCCTTAATTTATATTAAAATACTATGAAACTAACTCCTTTGAAAAATTTTTTCGCCTTTTTGTTATTTCTGTTATTTTCTTTTACTGTTTACGGGCAGCAATACCGCAATCCTTCGGCTCCTGTTGAAGACCGTGTGCATGACTTGCTGGACCGGATGACGCTGGAACAGAAAATTGATTATATCGGGGGATACAATGCATTTTACATCCGTGATATTCCGGCATTAAGAATTCCACTAATTAAGATGTCCGACGGACCGGTTGGCGTGAGGAATTATGGCAATACTACTGCTTATCCTGCCGGTATTTTAACCGCTTCAACATGGAACAGGGATGTTATTTATCGGATTGGAGAGGCATTGGGCAGGGATGCCCGTGCACGTGGAGTAAATGTTTTACTTGCTCCGGGAGTCGATATTTACAGGGCACCCATGTGCGGACGAAATTTTGAATATTTCGGTGAGGACCCATATCTTTCCGGTGAAGTGGCAGCAGCTTATATCCGTGGTGTACAGGATCAGGGAGTGGTGGCAACGGTCAAACATTTTGCTGCAAATAATCAGGAATATGATCGTAACAATGTAAGTTCTGACATGTCCGAAAGAACCTTGCAGGAAATATATCTGCCTGCCTTCAAAGCTGCAGTTCTGAAAGGCCACGCCGGGAGTGTTATGGCAGCCTATAACCTGGTTAACGGAGCCCATTGTACCCAAAATCAGCATTTATTAACTGAGGTTCTGAAAAAGCAGTGGGGGTGGGATGGCTTTGTGATGTCTGACTGGGTTTCCACTTACAACGGAGCGGAAGCAGCCAAAGCAGGCCTGGATCTTGAAATGCCAGACGGAGCGCATATGAACCGGGCTACCCTGATACCGGCAATAAATAATGAAACCATTTCAGAAGAGGTTATCAATGATAAGGTTAGTCGTATCCTGAGGGTGTTATTCAGATTTGGATTTTTTGATCGCGACCAGTTAGATACCTCTATTCCTCAAAATGACCCCAAAAATGCACAAGTAGCCCTGGATGATGCCAGGGAAGGTATTGTGCTTCTTAAAAATCAGGACAGTATTTTGCCAGTTGACAAATCAAAAATATCGAGCATAGCCATTATCGGACCCAATGCCAATAGTTATGTTACCGGAGGAGGCAGTTCCTATACATCTCCCTTTCACAATGTTACCCTGCTGGATGGAGTGAAGAAAGCAGTTGGCACAGATTGCCTGGTTTCTTTTGAAGCCGGCTCTGCTGATGCTTCCTCAGCTACTGAAAGTTCAGTTTTTTACACCGATTCAGTATCAGATATTCAGGGACTGACAGGGGAATATTTCAATAATCAAAACCTATCAGGTATACCTGTATATACACGAACAGATAAAACTATTGATTTTAACTGGAGTGGCACTCCCAATGTTCCTGGCCTTGCCGCCGATCATTTTTCGATAAGATGGACAGGTGTAATTAAACCAGAAAAGTATGCAAAGTATGAATTTATTGTTAATGGTGACGATGGTTACAGACTCTGGATTAACAATAACCTCGTCATAAATAACTGGGGAGATCATGCAGCTGAACAACGAACCGTGCAACTGTCACTTGATGCCAACAGGACTTACCAGGTGAAACTGGAATATTATGAGAATGGGGGAGATGCTGTTATTTCTTTTGGGTGGCAGGAAGTTGGAATGGCACAATCCAGGGCCGTTTCACTGGCCAAAAACGCAGATATTGTAATTCTTAGCATGGGATTTAACAGCAACCTTGAAGGAGAGGGCTTTGACCGTACTTTCTTGCTTCCTGCCGGGCAGGACGAGCTTATAAAAGCTGTAACAGCGGTAAATCCAAATACAATTCTGGTTATAAATGCAGGTGGAAATGTAGATATGCAGAACTGGCTGGGAGATATTAAAGCGCTGCTTTATGCCTGGTATCCTGGGCAGGAGGGAGGAACAGCAATAGCAGATATTCTGTTTGGGAATGTTTCGCCCAGTGGTAAACTGCCTGTCTCCTTTGAAAAGAAATGGCAGGATAATCCTGTTTATAACAGCTATTATGATAAGGATGGTGACAAAAAAGTGTTTTATGATGAAGGTATTTTACTGGGATACCGTTATTATGATACTAAAAATGTTGAACCACAATTTCCTTTTGGTTTTGGTCTTTCCTATACAACATTTGCTTATTCAGGAATTTCCGTATCAGTAAATACTGATTCAGCCTTTGCTACAGTAAATTTCACCATCACCAACACCGGCAAGAGACCCGGTGCTGAGGTGGCTCAGGTATATGTGCATGATCCTGTAAGCTCTGTTGTCAGGCCATATAAGGAACTCAAAGGATTTACGAAAATATTTCTTCAGCCGGGTGAATCGCAAACTGTTTCAGTGAAGCTCGACAGCAGTCCATTTTCATATTATAAGGATTACAAAAAAGAATTTGGTATTGGATATGGTACATTTGATGTGCTGGTGGGTGCTTCCTCTGCAGATATCAGGTTAAGCAAATCAATCACTATTGAATCGCCGGTGAAATCGTCCCCTGATGTCATACAGTTTGACCCTGCTGATGATGCTGATAATGCAGGAACATTTCAGACCTTTTCCATTACTTTTTCAAGGCCTGTTTATGCAGTTGCCGGACATAAGATTTCTATCAAAAGAAAATCAGATCAACAGGTGATTGAGAATATTATGATTGATGATGTTACCGGTTCTGGATCAGCCACCCTGTCTTTTAAAAATAAAACAGCAATGGAGGTAGGAGATTCTTATTATCTTGAAATGGATTCAACTGCCCTGAAAGACAATTATGATAATGCTTTTCAGGGGATAACCGGACCCGATGAGTGGAATTTTACGGTGTCGCATGCAACAGGAGTGAA
>DASQZP010000724.1:0-2683 GCA_035638655.1 Bacteroidales bacterium | reverse complement strand
CAGCTGAATGAATTGACCTGGACGGAGAAAGAACTGCCTGTTCATTTTGCATCCAGATATGCCTTGTTTCATCGGTTTGTCCCATGAAATGACACACAGCCTGCCCCTCCGGCACCTCAAAATAAAAATAAGCTTCCATCCGTCTTGTATGTGTATGAGGAGGCATGGTATTCCATACACTACCAGGTTTTAATTCTGTCATTCCCATTTGCAACTGACAGGTTTCCACCACACTATTTACAAGCAATTTGTTGATTTTTCTTGCATTAGACGATTCCAGCGCACCCAGTTCAACCACCTCAGCATCTTTCAGTGTAACTTTTTTGGTAGGATACTCTTTGTGGGCAGGTGCTGTATTTATGTAAAAATGTGCTGGTTTGTCAGCAGATTCGCTTGAAAACGAAACATCTTTGCTGCCTCTTCCAATATATAGTGCTTCTTTGTAATTTAGTGTATAGTTAGTACCATCTACATGAACAGTTCCTGTTCCACCCACATTGATTACCCCCATTTCTCTTCTCTTCAAAAAAAATTCAGCTTTAAGCGGATCAATTGATTCAAGTACCAGTTTTTCTTTCACCGGAACTGCCCCGCCTACAATTATTCTGTCATAATGAGAATAAGTAAGATGAATCATATCAGGTTCCATAACCTTATCCACCAAAAAGTCTTTTCTTATCCTCCCGGTATCATAGGATTTAAAATCAGTAGGATTGGTCGCAAATCTTTCCTCATAATGAATTGCCATGGTTATAGTTTTTTAGGTTTAACATTTATTAAGTACAACAATTAAACAGTCTTTTTGATGAGAAAATAAGTCTGAATTAATTTGTACAATCGTTTGTGCAAAATTACAAGAAAATATAATTCGACACAAACTTTGGGCTTACTTCTTGTGCAAAGAAGATGAACGGATGATCAACTCAGGCTTAATAGTCAAAGTTCGGGGAATAAATTTTTCTTCTTTATTCCGGATTTCTTCCAGAAAGAGATTAGCAACATAGCGCCCCATTTGCAAACTATGCTGCTCTACAGTGGTCAGCTGTGGTTCCATAACAGAAGTAAAAGGTTCATTTGCAAAACCTACAAATGCAATGTCCTCCGGAATTCTGAAGCCTTTCTCCTTAAAGTTAAGCATGGCGCCAAGACATGAATAATCTCCGGCAGCAAAGATACCATCCGGTGGTGTCTTTAATGCGCTGAGATGCTCTCCGGCTTCATAGCCACTTTTACGCGTAAGACATTCTGTAATATAATATTCCTCTCTGATTTTAAGTCCGGCTTCTTTCATTGCTTTCATGTATCCCGCCCTGCGATTATAATAAACATTTATATGTTCGGGACCAGCCAAATGTGCAATGCGATTGCATCCCTGTTCAATTAAATGTTTTGTAGCCTGGTAAGCCCCTTCCTCATCATCCAGTACCACACGACTCACTTCCAGTTCAGAAAAAACCCGGTCGAAAAAAATCAGAGGAATTCCACGGTCTTTAGCCATTTTAAAATGCCTGTAATCTTTTGTTTCCGTTGCTATGGATACCAGCAAACCATCTACCTTTCCATTTACAAGCGCTTTAACATTCTCTACCTCCTTCTCGTATGACTCATGACTTTGACAGATCAGTACATTATATCCGGCCTGATTGGCTACTTCTTCAATCCCTCCTATAACTGTAGAGAAAAAATGACGTGAGATTCTGGGTATAATTACTCCAATAGTGTTTCCTTTTCCTGTTCGCAGACTTGAAGCTATGCTGTTTGGCTGATAATTAAGTTTCCTGGCCAGCTTAATTACTGCCTTTTTTGTTGATGCACTGATACGCGGATGATCGGCTAATGCACGGGATACCGTCGAAGGGGTAATGTTAAGTTCCCTCGCAAGATCATGTATCGTAACTCTTCCTTTCTTTGATGCCATCGTTAATTAACATATTGGAATGTATACTAAACAAAATAATTACTTAGATACTTTATTTTCTTAAACTGATTGCCGGAAAAACAAAAATATATTAAATTTGCATTCAAACGAACAATCGTTTGCACAAAATTAAATATTTTGTACAATACAAAACAAATTATTATCATCTGATTAATTATTAAACATCATTGATTGGCTAAAATATAGAATCCAAAAAAGTATCAATAATATATCGGATATCAAATCATATTACTTATTAATTAAAAAAGATTATTTTAGTAAACTCCAAAAAATACCTCAACATGTCAGTATTTAGTAGAATCTCAGTCGCAATCAAAATGCATGAAACAGGCCTTATTCCTGTATTTTATCACAAAGATATTGCCGTTTGCAAAAAAGTTCTTAAGGCTTGCTATGATGGAGGAGTACGTGTATTTGAGTTTACCAGTCGTGGTGATTTTGCGCATGAGGTTTTTTCAGATATTCGTAAATATGCAAAGGAAGAACTTCCTGAAATGATGCTCGGTGTTGGATCTGTTTTGGATGCCGGAACAGCTTCATTGTATATTCAACTTGGCGCAGACTTTATTGTTTCTCCTGTCACAAAGGAGGAAATGGCAATTGTATGTAACCGGCGTAAAATTCTCTGGTCACCCGGTTGCGGATCGGTAAGTGAAATATCCAGAGCTGAGGAACTGGGTGCTGAGGTGGTCAAAATTTTCCCCGGATCACAGGTAGGCGGTCCAAAATTTGTAGCTGCCGTAA
>DASQZP010000723.1:0-2666 GCA_035638655.1 Bacteroidales bacterium | reverse complement strand
CAGGCAGCTATGCTAACCAACTGTTCTGCTGGTATCAATCACCTGATAGCGCATAAGCAGCGTCCACGGATCCTACTCCTCTGGTAGCTGCGTCGGTTCTCCTTTCGTCATCGCGACTACCCCGGCCCATGCCCGATTGTACGTACAAAATCCGGTTTACTCCTGGAAAAGGGGTATAATTGACCTGAAATAAGTGTATCACAGGGTATTGATGACTCTGAATGGACAATGGGACAAACATGATTTTCAATGCTCCGTTTTTCTCATAGCATAAAATCGCCATTGATCAGTTTTTAAGGATGTGGAAAAAATCGATAGTATACGTTCTCAAGGAAATGTTAGAAATAAGAAAGCGTCAGTTCAGCGCTGCTGATCCCTAGCCGGATCGTTGTATCAGTGATGGTATCATTCTCTAAACGTTTTGCTGCAGTTCTTTCAGTTTCGCAGGGGGCAAGTTTTTGTATAATTCATAAAGATTGTCATTCTTTGAATATTTCTATCAGTAGTGGAAAGCATCAGTTCAGTACTGTCAGTCCCTGGCCGGATCGTTGTATCCGTGCTGGTATCATTCTCTAAACCGTTTGCTGTAGTTCTTTCAGTTTTGCAAGGGGCAGTTTTTTGTATAATTCATAAAGATTGTCATTCTTTAGATATTTATATCAGTAGTGGAAAACATCATTTCAGTACTGCCGGTCCCTGGCCGGATCGTTGTAACAGTGCCGGTATCATTCTCTAAACCGTTTACTGTAGTTCTTTCAGTTTTGCAGAGGGGGCAGGTTTAAAAAAAACAGAATCAGGCCACTAAAAGTGGCCTGATTACACATTTCTTCTATTATACTGGTATTTTTTCTTTTTCCGGTTTTTTCTCTTTTTCGTATATTACGATTGGAAACGGCCGGACAGAAATCTTTTTGCTTTCAATAACCAGGGTTAAATGAAACTGATCATGTTTCTGATTCCTGTTGAAAGCGCAGGTTTTACAAATTGACTTATCTCTGCATTTCTGGCAAATTTCTGTACAATCAACCAGTTGAGGGATAATCTTTAAAACTTGTTTCAGTGTTTTTGTCATAAAAGTTCCAATGCCCCAGGCAAGCCGTCTTAGCATTTGTGCGTCTTCTTTGTCCATGCGTGGTGTGTAAACCATTTTCAAACCTCCTGTTAATTAATGGATTGCATATAAAATTTCGTTGAGCAATTTGTTTTCAAATTCTGTCTTTTCCGCTTTATATTCAAAGATCACCTCCGCTTTGAATTTGTGCTCTAACATTTGCGAAAACCTGTTTAAAGCGAATGCCCCCATGATGTCATCAAAAAAGTGGCAGCAATAGGAAGCATGTAGGATATCAGTAGTAAATACAGCAGTGTATTTGCCTGGCTTGTTGCTCACGGGATAGACTAACACCCTGATACGGGTATTATATTTCTTGGTACTCATTTTTAAAATCACCTCCTGTACAAGTTGAATAAGGCAGAACCCAGTAACCTGGAATTTCCCCGCAAAAACAGCCTGGAATGATCTTGTACCGCGTTGAGCGTGGAATGTCGTGTTGCGTGGATACAAAAACAGGTTTTAGATTTAGTAAAGCACTGTTAAAAGCGAGTGTGGAACCTTTCCCCCAGCGTGATGTTACCGGATCGTCTGGAAAAAGGAATAACATAGCAGATTTTTGAACCATCCAAAGTGTACGTTTGTGTAAAGCTGCTTTGGGGTGCAGGTCTGCAGGGACAACCAGTTGAGCATACAGCCCATAAGTGTGTTGTAGAGATGTTCTGTCTTTAAAAGCACAGGCCACAAAGCCTTTTTTGTAATAAGGTGATTGTGCCAGAGCTTTCCTGAAAGCTTGGTCAACACCTTTGGCACACCCGATGTAGAAGCTAAAACCAAGATTAGCGAAAATGAACAGACAAAGCAAACAGGTGTTGTGTTGTAAGTTGAGATTACGTGACCCGGCAAACATAATGGATGTTGCGTTCACAGCTACGGAGCACATGCCCGGCTGGTCGCCTTTATGCTTGGGGGGTACGGGTAGATTAAACTGGACCATGGCGCCCTCCTATAAATATTTTATGAGGGCTGAAATTGCAATTTTGCTGGAGAAAGTCAAGGTTTTGGGGAAATTTTTTCAGATTTTTTTCTTTCTTTTTTCTGATTGTCGAAGAAATTATTTATAGAGTATGGTTCTGTGTTGTGTTAAATTTATTCTTTCTCCCTAGGATGATACAGACTATGCATCTTTTTTAATCCATTGATATCTACGTGTAAATAATGTTGTGTAGTACGTATAGATGCATGTCCCAACAATTCAGCAATATGCATTAAATCTACCTTATTCTGTAACAAATGACTCGCCAAACAGTGGCGCAGACTGTAGCAGGATATATGTTTTTTAACATTGATATTCTTTATGACCTTTCTCATTACTGCTGTATTGATTGATGATTTATTAAAAGGTTTACCTCTGTATGATAAGAACAGATTACCAGGATCATCCTTCCTGCCTTTCAACATAAATTTCCTGGATTCTTTAAGGTATAATTCAATGTAATAGGTGCAATATTGACCAATAGGAACGGTACGGATTTTATTACCCTTTCCTTTTATGGTGATCATTTGTTCTTTTAGATTAATATCACTATTCATCAATTCACATAATTCAGTTGTA
>DASQZP010000722.1:0-2991 GCA_035638655.1 Bacteroidales bacterium | reverse complement strand
TCCTGCACGACCACGAAGCTGTCTGTCGACCCTCCGTGATTCATGCCTTTCTGTACCAACAATAGCCAAACCACCAGCTTTTCTCACTTCCGGGGTAAGTTTGATGTCGGTACCCCTACCGGCCATGTTGGTGGCGATAGTTACGACCCCTTTCTTTCCGGCTTCGGACACGATTTCAGCTTCCCTCTGGTGCAACTTAGCATTCAGCACATTGTGTTTGATGCCTTTAATCTTAAGCATAAGGCAGAGCAACTCTGATATCTCCACTGATGTCGGACCTACCAGTACCGGACGCCCCTGATTCACCAGTTCAACAATATCATCTATAGCAGCATTGTATTTTTCACGCTTGGTTTTGTAAACCAAATCTTCACGGTCATCACGAATCACCGGCTTGTTGGTTGGAATAACCACCACATCCAGCTCATAAATATCCCAGAATTCACCAGCTTCTGTTTCAGCTGTACCGGTCATACCAGCCAGTTTTTTATACATTCTGAAATAATTCTGCAAGGTTACAGTGGCAAAAGTCTGAGTAGCTGCTTCAACTTTCACCCTTTCTTTTGCTTCTATTGCCTGGTGCAAACCGTCGGAGTAACGGCGTCCTTCCATAATACGACCTGTCTGCTCATCAACAATCTTGACCTTGTTATCAATCACTACATATTCATCGTCCTTTTCAAACAGGGCATAAGCCTTCAGCAACTGATTCACCGTGTGTACCCTTTCAGACTTCACTGCATAATCCTGCAGCATATTGTCTTTCTTTTCAGTCTTCTGCCGGGCATCCAGCTTATCTTCCTTTTCGATATCAGCTATTTCACTACCGATATCAGGCAGGATAAAAAACTGTGAATCTTCTGATGTAGAAGTGATCAGGTCGATACCTTTATCAGTCATTTCAACCGAATTATGCTGTTCCTCGATGATAAAATAAAGGTCATCGGTAACTTTATGCATATTTTTGTTATTCTCCTGCATGTAGAAATTCTCGGTCTTATGCATCAGTGCCTTGTTATTTTCTTCACTCAGCAGTTTGATCAGAGCCTTGGTTTTTGGCAATCCCTTATAAGCCTGCAGGAGCAGAAATCCGCCTTTTTCAGTATCTTTTTCGTTGAGGGCCTTACGGGCGTCAGCCATAATCTGAGTCACCAGTTTTCGCTGCGCGTTAACCAGTGTCTCCACTTTGGGTTTGTACTCCTCGAATAACTGGTTATCCCCTTTGGGAACAGGTCCGGAAATGATCAGTGGCGTACGTGCATCGTCGATTAATACGGAGTCGACCTCATCGACAATAGCATAATTATGTGTACGCTGTACCAGATCCTGAGGACTAATGGCCATATTGTCCCTCAGGTAATCAAAACCAAATTCATTATTTGTACCGAAAGTAATATCCGCCATATAGGCTTTGCGTCTTGATTCGGAATTGGGCTGATGTTTATCAATACAATCGACTGATAAACCATGAAACTGATAAAGTGGTCCCATCCATTCAGAGTCACGCTTAGCAAGGTAATCATTAACAGTAACAAGATGAACCCCTCTCCCGGTGAGCGCATTCAGGAATACCGGCAGGGTAGCCACAAGGGTTTTACCTTCACCGGTAGCCATTTCTGCAATTTTACCTTCATGCAGCACTACACCACCAATCAGCTGCACATCATAATGCACCATGTCCCAGGTAATCTCATTTCCACCGGCAACCCATGTATTTTTATATATTGCCCTGTCTCCTTTTATTTGTACATTATCATGATCAGCGGCCAGATCACGATCAAATTCATTGGCGGTTACATCAATCTCCTCATTTTCTTTAAACCTGCGGGCTGTCTCTTTCATAACCGCAAAAGCCTCAGGAAGCAGATCATTCAATACATCCTCCAGCTTCTCATCAATCTTTGTTTCAATTATATCGATTTGATCATAGATCTTTTCCTTTTCATCGACATCAATATCCCTGGCTTCGGTTTGTATTTTTAATTGATCAATCTCGTTTTGTTCCGGGGCGATTGCCTCTTTTATTCGCTCTTTTATAGCGGTGGAACGTCGGCGTAACTCATCGTTGTCCACTGATTTGATCTCATCCCAGGCCTGTCTGATCTTCTCTAAGGAAGGAGTAACCGCTTTCAGGTCACGGTCCGATTTATTACCCAAAAACTTACTGAGTACGTTATCTATAAAACTCATTTTGAAATATTATTTGTAAAGTCTGTTATTCTCTTTATCTGCAAAGGAACAAAATTAATTTATTTTATAAGATAAAAATTGAATTATCAGTCTACCTCAATGCAAAAAGGATGCCCTGATTGATATTTACAAAAATACTGCATTTTTACGTAAAATGGTATGCCACATTGTCCTGCCCGCAGGATCTGAAATAAAAATTACACCTGTCCGGTTGATTACCGAATAAGTGATTAGGAGTACAGACGTGACAGATGCCATTCTGCCACAAAAAAAGAATTAAAGCATATTTTTAAATAATGACTATTTCAGTGCAGAAAAAATAATATTAATTACAACATATTTAAGAGATTAGGAAGAAGGATTTCAGGATATTTTTAAACTAAAGGGAAGACAATAAAAATAAATATCTGCAAAAAAGTAAAAAAGTTCCTTTGACTGCAGAAAAAGGGAATATTTATAAAAGCTGCCCCATCGACTAATGAGACGGGGCAGCTATAATTAGAGTCCATCAATAAAGTCAAGTGTCTGGATCAAAATGTTCGAGAACAAAGCCTGTTCCGTTCTAAACGGGAGCGTTAAAAAATTTAATTCGCAGTATACTAATGTATATGAGAAATTAAAATTTTTGTAACAACGCAGTTATCGGACATTATGGACAGACACTAATTAATTTGCTTCTGACCTGGTACTACCTCTTAAAGCCATGATATCACGATCGAAGAGATAGAGGTTACCATCACCAATGAGCTGAAGCCTGTCAAGAATGTTATTGACAGAAGCTTCTTCTTCAATTTGTTCATT
>DASQZP010000721.1:0-2845 GCA_035638655.1 Bacteroidales bacterium | reverse complement strand
CTGCACGTCTTCAAACATGGGATTATGGATGGAACGGGGCCTATTTTGTTACGGTATGTACAAAAAACAGGAGGCATTTTTTTGGTGAAATTTTCAATGGTGTAATGGATTTAAATGAATCCGGCAAATTGGAAGGATGATGATTTTTTTAAAACATGAGAGGCCGTGATGGAACAACAGAAAAATATACCTGAAATAAGGTTTCCTGAATTTAAGGAGAATTGGAATGAAAACTTTTTTGTAGAATTGTTCTCATTTATTTCGACAAACTCCTTATCTCGGGAACAATTAAACTATGAGGCTGGATACGTAAAGAATATCCATTATGGAGATATCCATACAAAATTTGCAACACTATTTGATATTAATAAAGAGACCGTACCCTTCATCAATGAGGAAATATCCTTAACCAAAATAAAAAATGGCAATTTTTGTATAGAAGGTGATGTATTATTTGCGGATGCTTCAGAAGATTTGAAGGACGTTGGTAAAAGCATTGAAATAATAAAACTGAACAATCAAAAGGTTCTGGCAGGTTTGCATATAATTCATTCTAGACCAGAGAAAAATATTTTTTCAATAGGATTTCTGGGATTCCTGATGAAATCTGTCTTTATAAGAAATCAAATTCAAAGGGAGGCTCAAGGCACTAAAGTATTAAGTATTTCAGGCGTAAGGTTATCAGGTATAAATGTTATCTATCCTAATATCCTCGAACAACAAAAAATCGCATCCTTTTTCACCGCCATTGACCAGAAGATTTCCCAACTCAGGCGAAAGAAAACCCTGCTGGAACACTACAAAAAAGGGGTGATGCAGAGAATCTTCTCTCAGGAACCCAACGAAGGAGGCTCGCGAACACCTTTAAAAAATAAGCAACCTCGGGAGCAAATCAGGTTCAGGGATGATAATGGTAAGGAGTTTCCGATGTGGGAGAAGAAGAGGTTGGGGGATTTGGTTTTATTCAGGAATGGAAAAGCGCATGAACAAGAAATATCAGAAGACGGTAAATATATTGTCGTTAATTCAAAGTTTATTTCGACTGATGGTGAGGTAAGGAAATTTTCCGATCATCAGATTTGTCCCTTAGAATTTGGAGAAATTGTGATTGTGATGAGTGATATACCAAATGGGAAAGCGCTTGCTAAATGCTTTTACATTGATAAAGATGATAGTTATACTCTAAATCAAAGAATTGGTGCGTTGAAAGCTAAAAAATGTCATGCACGTTTTCTCATGTATATTATTAATAGAAATGAGTATTACTTAAAATTTGATTCAGGTGTAGGGCAGACAAACTTAAAAAAAGATGAAGTGCTTGGATGTCCATTATATCTACCAAATTCAATCTTGGAACAATCCAAAATTGCAAACTTCCTCTCAGCCATTGATACCAAAATAAATCATACCCAGACCCAAATAGAAAAAGCAGAACTCTGGAAGAAAGGTCTGTTGCAAAAAATGTTTATGTAATTACTTGATAAAAAGACCAATAAGAATGAAATGCAGTAAAAAAACGATAAAATATTTTGCGGAATTACACAATTGCGTTACTTTTGCACTAACAGTACCCGTTTTGCATACCATAAGAACTGCATGCGGGTCATTTTTTTTTATACAGCTATGCCAAATAAACCCGCCTACACCATAGCTGACCAAATACAGCTACTAAAGTCGAGGGGCATGCTTTTCAGGGATGAACCAAAAGCAGCCGGGTTGTTAAAAAACATCAGTTATTATCGACTCAAGGGTTATTGGTGGGACATGCAAACTGATTATACCCTTCATACATTTAAGCCAAATACATATTTTGAAGACATCGTTGCCAGATATGATTTCGATCGAAATCTGAGATTGATTTTGTTTGATGCCATTGAAAGGATTGAGATTGCCCTGCGCACAAAAATGATTTATCATCTCTCTTTAAGCCACGGAGGTATGTGGTATATCGACCCTGCACTATTCGAAAACACTGTCATTACACGCAAAGACGGAACAATTAAAACGATTCATCAAAACACATTGGATGAGGTAAAGAAAGAATTTAACCGCAGTCAGGAACGTTTCATTAAAGACCATCGCTTTCGATTTCCCAATCAGGATGCAGATGCATGGAAAACCTTAGAAGTAGCATCAATGGGATCACTCTCAAAATTCTACAAAAACCTTAAACACCAGTTACCTGAAAAATCAATAATTGCAAATGAAATGGGGCTCAGCCTGCACAACGAACTTGCGAGTTGGTTAGAAGCTATTTCTTATGTCAGGAATATTGTTGCGCACCATTCACGTTTATGGAGCAAAAATATGGTGAAGAAGCCAACTGAACAGCTAAATAATCCAATCGGTCAATGGTTTACGAGACCATTGACACAAGTTCAAACCAAGAAGCCTTTTCTGATTATTTCAAGCATGTTATACTTATGCAATATGGTAGCTCCTTCGCACCAAATAAAAACCAAGATTCTTGCACTGATTCATTCGAATCCTCAGATTCCTGTTTATAAACTCGGATTTTTAAATAATTGGCAGAATGAACCTCTTTGGCAATAAGTAATGGCAAAACAACCCGAACAAATACTTGAAGAACAACTTGTTCAGCAACTCACTGAATTGGGGTATGGTCTTGTGCGTATTACCAATGAAGCCGAAATAATCAACAATCTTAAGACGCAACTCCAAAAACATAATGGCATTCATTTCTCTGACAAGGAATTCGAGAAAGTCCTGAACATCCTGAACAAGGGTTCGGTATTTGAGAAAGCCAAAACACTCAGGGAAAAACAACACATCATCAGAGACAACGGTGAAAACCTGTATTTTGAATTCATTCAAACCGAGCACT
>DASQZP010000720.1:0-2283 GCA_035638655.1 Bacteroidales bacterium | reverse complement strand
ATATTCCTTGTAACTGCTTCTTTTATGACATCGGGCTTGCGATCCCGATAAGTTATTTCCACCGAACGGTTTCTGCTCATGCGCACCCTGCAGTCGGAAGCACCTTGTTTACGAGCTGTATCCATTACCCATTTGCAAAGTTCTTTCATTTCTCCTTTCATGATACACCTCCTTTCTTTTGCGTTCCGCCAACAGTCATAGACTGAATAAGGCATGTGGGAAGCCCGAAGGAAACCGGTACTGACTGTCCGCCTTTTCCACAGGCACCTGCGCCACCTTCATGCATCTTCAGATCATTGGCAACCATCGTAATATTTTCAAGCATTTTAGGGCCATTCCCCATAATATTGATGTCTTTGATTGGTGAAGTAAGTTTACCTCCTTCTATCCGGTATCCCTGGGAAACATAAAAGGCAAAGTCTCCTTCACCGATCTTAACCTGTCCATTGCTGACATCGGAAATGTAAATTCCATCACCAGCTGCTTTGATCACTTCATCCGGTGAAGCATCACCACCAAGCATGTAAGTATTACGCATCCTGGGTTGCGGATAATGTTCAAAACTCTGCCGGCGACCATTGCCTGTAGGAGCCACTTTATAATGCCGTGCAGAGATCTTGTCATGCAGATAGCCTCTGAGAATGCCATTTTCAACCAGTACAGTCTTTTGCCCGGGTGTTCCTTCATCATCCACATTAATTGATCCCAACTGATTGCGTTGAATGCCATCATCAATGATGGTAACAAAAGGATGAGCCACCTTTCGTCCGATCATATCACTGTAAGTAGAGATATTTTTCCGGTTAAAATCAGCTTCCATTCCATGCCCAATTGCCTCATGCAACAATATACCCGTCACGCCCGGTCCGAGTACTACCGGCATTTCACCAGCCGGAGGCTGAACTGCATTGAAGTTGTTATTGATTCGTTCAATTACCTCTTCAGCAATACGCGAAGGAACAGTTTCATCATAATCAGAGAAATCCCTTCTTCCTCCGAAGTTATACCAGGCCTGTTCAGTTCTGCCATCTTTTTGAGCTACTGCAGAAGCAAACAAAAAATTTCGTGGCTGGATATCTTCAGCCCGGGTTCCCTCACTGGTCACAACCATGATTCGTTTTACACTGTCATGAAAACCGGCACTTACCTTCACCATATTATCAGAGCCTGTAAAACACTTTTCATTTACAGCCTTAACCAGCGGAATTTTAGATTCCAGCGGAATATCAACCATTGATTGGTCAAATGGATAATAATTCTTTAGGTGAATATCCGTAATTGATTTGTTAATCTTTACAGGAGACTCATTCACCAGAGAAGCAGCTGTTGCAGCAGCAGCGAGCATGGATTCACGGCTTATATCCTGGGTAAAAGCATACCCTACCTGGTCTCCCTTTACAGTTCGTATCCCTACCCCCAGCAAAATATTGCCATAAGAACGATTCACTTTGCCGTCCTCCAGAATCACCCAGTTTTCGAGTGTATGCTCGAAATACAGGTCGGAAAAATCTCCGCCTTTGGACAGGGCTGTTTCAAGCATTTGAGAACATAACTGGTCATCAATCCCAAATTCCTGCCTGAAATAACCTGTAGCCCGGGCGTCATTAAATGCGAGCAAGCTGCCATCAAGATAAGGTGCCATAAGCATTATACCTCCGGCAGCAGTGGTTCGCTTCAGAAATTTTCGTCGGCTGATTGGTTTCATACTTTTTATTTTTTAAATAGTATTTAAGTAAAAAAAATAAAACATCAAGTTACAAAAACACTCTATGTCAGTCAATTAATTTTGATTATTTTATCGTACTTAAAATATGATTCTAAGCATATAAGGTTTTATTATTTACATTTTTTAAATTTATAAAAAGATCTTTTGGTCCTTTTATAAAAATCATATACCTTTGTCGTAAACAAATTTTAAAATCTACGTTATGAATATATCTCCGGAATTATCAGTTGGTGAAGTAGTAAAACAAAACTTCAAAACTGCATCATTATTTCAACAGAACAACATTGATTACTGTTGTGGCGGCAATAAACCGATATCTGAAGCCTGCAATGAAGCTGGTGTGGATCCGCATTTTTTAATTTCACAATTGGAAACAATTGTAGGAAGTAATGATCCGGATTCAGCATATATTGACTCGCTGGCTTTGGATGAACTGGCTGGGTACATTGAAAAACGACACCACAGCTATGTACGCAAGAGTATTCCCTTTCTGCAGGCCAGTCTTGATAAGATTTGTGAAGTACATGGGAAAAACCATCCTGAATTGTATAACATCA
>DASQZP010000719.1:0-3271 GCA_035638655.1 Bacteroidales bacterium | reverse complement strand
AAATATTTGATGACTCATCATAGTATGATGGCGTAACCGTTTCCTTCTTTCTTTTTCTTAAATTCTCAGAATATCCCCATTCCAGAGAATACTGTAACCTAAACAATGACGAAGGTAGGCAAAGCAACGCTCAATTCATTTTAGATTTCTTTAATTAAATAATTTCTAATAAATAATTTCCCTTCCCGCCACCCCTGAGCTAGGATATTCGCAATACAGAAAACACACCGGCAAACATAGAATAAACTGCTGTTTTTTATCATCTTAAAGGAACTATTTTAGGCAATGAAAGTTCATATTCTTATATCGAAATGCCGCAATAGCTGCATTCCAACACAAGCAACTTTATGGAGACCACATGAAACGTAAACTCAATTTCTTTCCCCTATTAGGAATAAGCCTGGCTTTAAGCCTGATTTTTGGCCCTGGCACCGCCCTATATGCACAGGATCTTCCCATCACCTCTGCCAGCGATGAAGCTAAGGCACTCTTTGTCAAAGGTCGCAACCTGTTTGATAACCTCAGAAACAGCGAAGCCCGCACCACCTTTGATAAATGTCTGAATGAAGATCCCGACTTCGCCCTTTGCAATCTCTATCGGGCTCTCTCCTCCCCAACCGATGAAGAGTTCACCCGCCATCTGGCAAAAGCTATCAGTAAAAAAAGCGAAGTTTCCAATGGAGAACGACTGCTTATCGATGCGGTAAAGGCCAACTCCGAACGCAAACCCGAACAAGCTATAGCTTTACTGAGTGAAGCCATTAGCGAGTACCCGAATGATAAACGGCTGCACCATTGGCTGGGTCTGGCTTATATGGGGGGCGATAATACGAATCAGGCTATGGCTGAATTCAACCGTGCCATAGAGATTGATCCGAATTTTGCCCCCTCTTATAACAATTTGGGATATCTTTATAGGGATAAAGGCGATTTTGCGGCTGCCGAACAGGCCTTCAAAAACTACATCCGCCTGTTGCCCGATGAGGCAAACCCTCATGATTCTATTGGAGATCTGTATACCAAAATGGGCAAATACGATCTGGCTATTGAACATTACAATAAGGCCCTGGAGCTGAATCCCTCCTTCTTCTTTTCCCAGCAAAAAATTGGCGATAACCTGGTCTTCAAAGGGCAATACGAAGAAGGCCGAAAAGCCTATCAGAAAGCCATTGCATTAGCACCTACGGTTTCCGATAAGATTGCGCTGCACCAGCAAATGGCCGAAACCTACCTCTATGAAGATAATCCTCAGATGGCCGGAAAAGAATACCTGGCCGCGATACGCTGGGCGGAACAGGAAAAACTGCCGGAAATCGCCACCACACTCTATCAGCGGAAAGCCCTGATGGAACTGGAACAGGGGAATGCAACGGCTGCTAAAAGCGACATGGAAGCCTCCGATGAATTAGCGGCTTCAAGCATGCTTACCGAAAACCGAAAAAACAGGCTCTGGATGCTTTCTCAAGAAAACAAAGCACTTCTGGCTGCTCAGGAAGGCGATTTTGACAAAGCCTCGGCCAAAGCTACCAAAATTTATGAACAAGCCAGCCAGGTAAACAATCCCGCAGATATGAAGGCATTCCACATGATCTCCGGAATTATTGCCTATCGCCAGGGGGATTTTGCCAAGGCTATAGAACACCTCAAACAAAGCGAAGTCAATAACCCGATGGCCCAGTATTATTTGGCACTGAGCTATCAGAGAAATGACGATCCGGATATGGCCAACAGCCTGTATACCAAGGTCGCCAACTGGAACGAAAATTCCCTGGAATATGCCCTTGTACGCAATAAAGCAAGGAGCGCAACCAAAATAGCGACGGTGGATAACTAAAAATAAGTTTTAGTATCTGTTCCCCACACTCATTTCAAAGTATTATAAAGAAAATGCCCGGGCGCCCGGGCATTTTTAGTTCTCCCATGCTCTATCTTATCGGTATATTGCCTTTCTGCTGAGTTTATCCTGTTTGAAACTCAACAAACCAAATTCACGGTTTGTTAAACACCAATTGTAAAAGACCGTCGAATTTTGCATTATTAGGCTAAATATCGGCTTATTAATTTGCACATATACATGGATTCAACCAATACCCCGGAACCTAAAAAAGTACTTATTGTTGAAGACGACAAAATTCAGCAGATAATACTGGAACGCATCCTCAATAAAATGGGACATACGGTTATCGGTTCCAGTTCCGAGGGATCTAAAGCCATCGAATCAGCCTTACGAATCGGGGCTGTCGATCTGATTCTGATGGATATCAATTTGGCTGATGATATTGATGGGATTGAAGCCGCTAAAGAGATTAGCAAGCATCGAGAGGTAAAACTGGTATATATAACGTCATCAAGCGACCCAGAGAAATATGAACGGGCGAAGCAGACAAAATTTATTGATTATCTGATGAAGCCGCTGACGAAAGAGATGTTGGAAGAAACCTTTCTGAAGGCTTTTTCATCACATGTGAGCTAAAGAACGGCATTAACGTTTGGAAAGGAATTTTCGGATTACAAAATCTTAATTCCTATAGCGCTTTATTAACGGTTTTTAATTGGTGAATTATCAATTAAATAGCGAAAATAAACGCGTACACAATAACCATTTATCTAGTCAGGGATCATGAAAGTTTCTGAAGCCTTTTTAGTTAATACCAAAAACTTTGAATCTATAATCAAAGCCTTGGTAGAATACGAATCCGAGGAGCCGGTTATAAATTCAAATTTGCTGGAAATTCTTGGGTACTCTGATCCTAACGACCTGCTCGTTATACGTTTGCTGAAGGACTTAAACGTAATCAGCAATGATGGAGAACCGGGTCCTTACTTCGAAGAGTTTAAAAACAAAGAGACAACCAAGAAGGCACTGGCCCGCGGATTGTTGGATGCCTACGAGCAATTGTTTGAAGAACATCCACAAATTCATCAGCGATCTCCTGAAAAAATTCGGGAGTCTTTTAATGATCTCTTCCAGGGAAAAAAGACCGAACTGATCATAAAGTACATTTCCAGCACCTTCCAAAAAGTGGTTTCCTACGTTGGCGTCTCCACCATCGATGAGATTATAAATGAAGATGAGGGAAATGAAACCCAAGAAACCGAACAATTGGAAACATCTTCGGTGGAAGCCGTGGCCGAATCCCACAAGAACGGGCTTCAAAATGCGACCGATCGCAACGCCGACATTATTGCTGAAAAGATAGGCAACAAGCACATCGATGATCTTGTGAAAGATTTTGATGCTAAAAAAGACGGCGAAGAAATTGAAAATAGC
>DASQZP010000718.1:0-4028 GCA_035638655.1 Bacteroidales bacterium | reverse complement strand
CAAAAATTCCTTATCGATGCATTTGATCTTATAGAAAAGAATGAATTTACCAGGGCAAGAAAAATCTTAAGCAAGGCAAATCCGGAAGAGACAATCCACCTGTATTCCGAATTCTCATCACAGGGTTACATCACACAAGGTGAAAAAGGATTGATCGTATCATTAAACCTCAGATGGCTGCCCGATTTCTACGTGTTCATGCAGAAGCTGAGGATGATTCCGGTAAGGTACAATTTTGCACCCACCTTTCATGAATCCCTGGCACGAAGCCCCGGGAAATATACATTCTTTTATACGAAAGATCAGGAAGTGTGGAGAAGTATGGGAGAAGATGAAACCGGTTGTGAAGTAAACGTTGCACACGACGCTGCTCTTTCGGATGAAACGGCAACCACTTACATTGAATCCGAACAACCTTATACCTTTGAGTTGGGCATTTGGAGACCATTGCGCCGGCAGGAAGAGTGGCAGGCTAACTCATTATTGCCCGGAAAATATGAAGTGGAACTGACTTTTTATGATCCAGATCTAACGCAGGTTCGCAACAGAAAGTTTGAAATGCAGCTTTTGGAGAATAACGTTACGCAAATAGTCCGAAGAGAGGTGAATTTGAATAAGGAGAGCAAACCGGGTAATCAGCCTGTCCGGATAGTGATACCGTTTTCTGTTGAAAAAGGTCAGAAGTTGTACCTTAAGTTCATACCAAAAGAAGGAAATATCATACTAAACAGTTTGGTAATTAAACCTGTAGAGTAATTTTCTTACAGACATTATTCATGCTGTTAATTTATATTGAATAATTTATCTTTTAATAAAATGAAAAAAATAACATTAACCGTTTTTTTTGTCATTCTGGTGTTGTCTCTCAATGCTCAGAACAGGGCATCCTGGATGCAAGATGCAAAATGGGGGATAATGATGCATTATGTACCCCAAGTTTTAGTGGCTGATAATCAGCTGGATTCAATGAATATGGATAAATGGAATGATTTTATTGATCATTTTGATTGTGAAGCACTTGCGAAACAATTGTCGGAAGTTGGCGCCGGATATTTGATCATTACTGTTCGACATGTTCCTCCTTTTTTCATCTCACCAAATTCCACTTATGATCGTTTTACCGGGCAGGTTCCCAGTAGATGCAGTAACCGTGACCTGGTTGCAGATCTGTATAGTGCTTTAAATAAATATGGGATAAAGCTGATAACCTATATTTCCGTTCATGCTCCAGGTCAAAATAAGGCAGAACTTGAAGGATTTGCACTTGAAAGAACTGATTACTATAAATCCGGCCCTTTTGAAAGAAATCCGGAAGCTCTGTTGCGCTGGCAAGAGGTAATCAGAGAGTATTCAATACGCTGGGGAGATAAAGTTTCCGGGTGGTGGTTAGATGGTTGCTATCGGCCAAATACGAATTACAGGTACCCCGACATTCCTAATTTTGCGTCAGTTGCTGCTGCCGCCCGGGCCGGTAATCCGAACAGTATAGTAACCTTTAATCCTGGTGTATTTCCGAGGATCATGTCGATAACTCCTTATGAGGATTATACTGCAGGTGAGATCAACGATCCCGGTCATATTAAATATAAATTTGCTTATGATGGAATGATCGATGGAAAGCAAATACATATATTAAGCTTTTTAGGCAAGACCTGGGGACAGGGTGATCCCAGGTTTACTGATGCACAAATTATGAGGTATAGTTTGGATGTTAATGAAGTAGGAGGTGCTGTAACCTGGGATGTACCTCCCAAGCTTGACGGAACCATATCAAAGGATTTTATGAAACAGTTAGTTACGATTGGAAAAGCGCTGGGCACTATTAAATAAATTATTCCTAAAGTAAATGGATACTGTACTTAAATAAACTAACAGATGAAACACCTAAAAACCATAACATTCCTATTACCGTTAACAACTACACTTTTTTCTTGTAACTCACAATTGAATGAAACGCGCCCTAATATTGTCGTGATCCTGTGTGATGATCTTGGGTATGGCGATTTATCCAGTTATGGGCATCCAGTAATCCAAACGCCGAATTTGGATAAATTAGCTGAAGACGGGATTAAATTTACCAGCTTCTATGCGGCAGCACCGGTTTGTTCACCTTCACGCGCGGGCTTGTTAACAGGAAGAAGTCCGAACCGTTCGGGCATTTATGATTGGATTCACCCCTCGGGAGATAAAACTGAAAATTGTCTCGACCTGGTTCATTTACAAGCGGACCAACAAACAATTCCTGCCATGCTAAAGAAGGTGGGGTATTCGACCTGTTTGTCGGGAAAATGGCATTTAAATTCGAAGTTTAACAGCGATGCACAGCCAACTCCCGGTTATTTTGGTTTCGATCACTGGTTTGCTACTGCGAACATAGCAAGGCCAAGCCATGAAAACCCAAATAATTTTGTACGCGATGGTAGAGAAGTAGGTGAATTGAAAGGTTTTAGTTGCCAACTGGTAGTTGACGAAGTTTTGAATTGGTTACAAAACAAAAAAACCGCTAATCCATTTTATGTGGAGGTTTGTTTTCACGAACCCCATGAGCCGGTGGCATCGCCGCAGTCTTTGGTTGCCGGTTATTTACCAAAATCAATAAATAAAAACCAGGCGGAATATTTTGCCAATGTAGCCAATATGGATAATGCAGTTGGGCGTTTGGTGAAATACCTGAAAGAAAATGATGGTGAAAACACCCTCATTATTTTTAGTTCAGATAACGGTCCTGAAACACTCAACCGCTATCAACGTGCAAAAAGGTCCTATGGTTCACCCGGGCCGTTAAAAGGGATGAAGTTATGGACAACCGAAGGAGGAGTCCGTGTCCCGGGTATTTTATACTGGATGGGAAAAAAGACCTTCAACGGAACTTCAGATGCCGTTGTCTCATCGTTGGATTTTATGCCCACTTTTGCGGAAATTTCAGGAGCGGAACTTCCGGGAAGAGAGATGGACGGACAGTCTATGATTCCTGTAATTGAAACCGGAAAGATGCACAGGGATAAACCCTTACTGTGGACTTTTTACGATGCTATAAACGAGCACAGGGTAGCCATGCGTACCAATGACTGGAAAATTCTGGCCCGTCTGAAAAATGATACCACCTACCTCCCAAAGATGGATAATTTGTATGACGGAAATGAAACGTTGGTAAGGAAAGCCGGTTTAGTCGATTTTGAATTGTACAATATGAACGAAGATATTGAGGAAGCAATGAATGTCGCTGAAAAATATCCGGAGAAATTCGAGGAGATGAAAAATCTTTTAAAAACGGAGTATAGCGAGTTACTAAAGGAAAGTCATATTTGGAGCAGAGAAGGTGAATAGAATTATGAGATAACCAGGCATTGCTTTGATTTTAAAATTGCCGTGATAGTTATTCTTGTATCCGGCAATGTTATGAGTGAAAAAAATCAATTGCTGAATTAGCCGGGAAATCGTCGCTTTTTTTGAAAAAAATATTCATAAAGTTTGAAGCTGAGCCAAACATTTTGACAGGAGGATTCATCATGATATTCAGGCAAAGATTTTTTTTCAAATTAGAAATTATACGTGTATTTCTTAGTATATCCGCACTTTTCCTGTTAGGTGGTATATCTGTTTATGGGCAGCATAAACCGGATTTTAAGACAGGTGAAATTATTTACCAAAATCCTCTCTCCTCACCGGGAGATATAGAAGATTGGGTTAGGGAATGTGCTAAAGAAGGGCAACCGATTATAACTTCTTCTCCCGAACATGAAAATATGCTCAGAATGTATTCCGAAGAGCATTTCCTTCTGTGGTGTCCGGAGGATTTTCCCGACAAAATAGCAGTTTCCTGGGATTTTTTACCTGTCGAAAGGGTTGATGAGAGAGGTCTTGCCATGTTCTGGATAGCGGCTACGGGGGAAGATGGCAAGGATTTGTTTGATCCTTCTCTGGCCAAACGGGAAGGTCAGTATATGCAGTACAGGGCGGGTGATATCAATGCCCTGCATGTTTCTTACTTTCGCAGGAATAAGTATAACAATGAAGTTAATTTTCAG
>DASQZP010000717.1:0-3301 GCA_035638655.1 Bacteroidales bacterium | reverse complement strand
CTGAAAAATTGTGAAGTGCATGATTATTATCCATATCTATTTCATAGATTGAAACTGTTATATCGCGGCTGTATCAAGACTATCGTAGGAAAGATAAAAACTTGGCAGAATCAGCATACCCCCATCAGCACGCCCATAACGTGATGAGGCAGATTCCTGATTACTGAGATAATAGCCAACTTCTCCACTGTCATATTTGCCTAAACCAACTTCCCACATGCTTTCCCCAACATCTTTATCCAGTTTATATCTGCACATCATATGGAAAAGCTCTCCAAAATCAGAATGGAGCCCGTGCTGCCCGCTGCTGATGATTGTATCACAATAATCGCGAGCAATTTTGTAATAATCCAGATAATCAGGACGTCTTTCCATTTTCCCATCTCTTCTCAAAGAATAGCCACCCCTTGCCAGAGAAATACGCGCCAGCAAACCTAATACTGCACCTTTGGAAATTCTTTCAGGATAGCCATCAATTTCACTTTTCCATCCGATCAAATCTTTTGCTTCCAACAGATCCCCAATAATTTGTTTGTAAATAGTATCACGATCAGTTTTGGGCAAACTAAAATTATCCCCGGCTTTAGAAGGTGTTGTTTTAAAGGGGACATCACCCCAGTTACGCACCAGTTCAAAGTAAAATAGTGATCGAAGTGTAAGTGCTTCAGCATACATTCGTTTCATTTCTTTGATCTGATCCGGGGTGCCTCCAGAATATATTGGGCTTTGGGGAATCTGCTGTATGCAGATATTTGCTCTTTCAATTCCCATATAGAAATTTCTCCAGGGCTTTTCAATCTCAGTATTTCCTGAATTTGCAGCATAACGTGCTATACCTCGTCTCCCATTGTCCAATGATCCACTACACATTGCAACATCGGTATCGACAGTATAATACATACTAACACGTTTTGAATAACCCTCGTCTTTAGTCATCAATTGGTATATACCCATTATTGCCTGGCGCGTATAATCCACATTGCTAAAGACATTTTCATTTGAAAATAATGAGACAGGCGTTTGTTCAAAATATTTTTCGCATGAATTAAAGCCAAGCATAACAATTGCAAGCATTAACCAGCTTCCGTATTTTATTGTTCGGTATTTCATAGGTTATAAGTATTATATTTTAGAACGTAACATTTAAACCAAGGAGATACGATCTGCTTCTTGGGTATGCTGAATAATCAACTCCAGGTGTCAGCGGTGTAGAACGACGGGTATCTACTTCCGGATCATAACCCGAGTAATTAGTAAATGTATACACATTATTGATCGTACCATAGACCCTTATTTTGTTGATTTTAATGAACTGTGAAACATGTTTTGGTAAGGTATATCCCAAAGTTATATTGTTGATACGAAGGAACGAACCATCCTCCACAGCCCAGGAGTGGAAAAGATTTCTCCCCTGGGGGGGCGCCCATATTTCAGCATTTTTATTTAACTCTTTAAGCTGATCGGGGTCTGTTATATGATTTCCTTCTGCATCAACGATGCGCCATCTTTTATCCGAGCTCATCGTTGTCAGAAGGTTGGTATATCGCCAATAGCCACTGGTAAATTCAATTTTATTCGCATTATAGATATCATTGCCATACACCCAGTTCATAAAGACACTCATATCAATCCCCTTATAGTTCATCATTATATTCATACCACCAATGTGTTTAGGATTGGCGTTCCCAATGACAACACGATCGTCAGCAAAGGTAACGGCATCTTTTATCACATTTCCATCCTTATCTACTTCAGTATCAGCAAAGTTTTTAAACTTGAGTGAACCCGGTCCAAAGGACGGGCCTGCGAAAGTAATTCCCGAGTTATCAGCTACACCATCTTTCAGCGTATAGGTTTGAGAGGCTTCATCATAAATGAAATCATCCACAGTATAATAGCCATCCGTAACAAAACCATACATCAAACCCACTGGTTCTCCAACCTTAACGATATAGTCATCACCCGTATCATTACTCCATTCAGAGCCCTGAGTGAATGATTTCATGTCATTACCCAGCTCAAGCACCTTGTTCCTGTTAAATGAGATATTGAAATTCGCCGACAGCCGGAAATCTTTGCGCTCAATTATATAAGCGTCAACCGCAAACTCCAGTCCGTAATTCCGGGTCTTACCTATATTCTGCATCTGTTCTTCATATCCTGAAGAAGAAGGTATACGGGATTTAATTAACAAATCCTTTGTGATATTATTATAAACATCTATATTGGCATTAATCCTGCCCTGTATAAAACTCAGATCCAGCCCTACATCTCTGGTAATAGTAGTTTCCCATCTCAGATTTGGATTTGCGAGGTTACTGGGATCAAAATATGGGATTGGTACTTCATTAAGATAATATGCATTATCTGTATCCACTCCAAAGGTTGTGGTCCACAGATAATCATCCATTCGTACATTTCCCGCGGCACCGTAGCTGGCTCGCAGCTTCATCGAATTAATAAATCCAATGTTATAGAACCCTTCTTGAGAAATCCTCCAGGCCGCGGAAGCTGAGGGGAAATATCCCCACCGATTCTTTGGACCAAATTTAGTAGTTCCATCAGCCCTAAGTGTAAACTTAGCCAGGTATTTGTCTTTATATCCATAGTTTGCCCGACCAAAAAACGACAAAAATTTATTTCCACTTTCATAAGTATGAGGCAACTGATTTTCTGCTCCAAGTGAAATAGAGCCAATGGCCACTTCCGGGGTAATATCTTCAGGAAAAGACCTTGATTCCTGACTGAATTCTTTTGAGTTGTTGGTATATAATTCCTGCCCCAGTAGTACAGTGATATCATGTACCCCATTAATTTTTGACTTACTGTAGGTAGCTGTGTTGGCCCAACGCAATCTAACATTTCTATCTTCACTAAGATTAACAACAGGTTTTTTACCATATTTTCTTGCTGTATAAGTAGACAACCCGTAAAATTCTTCATCCCGCTGCTGATGGTTTTCAAAACCCAGTTCAGTTCTTACTTTCAGGTCACTAATGATTTCATAGGTCATACTACCGTTAAATGTAGCATAAGTCCTGTGCCTGTTTCTATACTCATCATTAGTAAGATCAACAGGATTTGTCAAATTACTGAGATTATAATACTCTTCCTGGTCAATTATCTGGGAAGGATCAACAGCCAGTCCTTTTACAGGTCTGTACTGAACTGCATTTTTTAATCTGTTGGCGCTTGAAGTTCCCGGATCGGAGGTTCCTGCACCTCGAATCTTCTGATCAGACAGGCGGGCATCAAAAGCTACGGTCAATTTATCAGTAGCATTCGTTTCAAACTTAAAATT
>DASQZP010000716.1:0-2620 GCA_035638655.1 Bacteroidales bacterium | reverse complement strand
TAGCTTTAATAAGATCGGCAAACCCACGCTTATGACCTTCTTTGAATTCAGCTGAACCGGTCCAGTTTTTGAAATGCTCTTCTGAATCCCAATAGCTGACAATAAGGTAATTTCCTTCTCCGTCTGAAGGCTTCAGTACATGCATGGACTGAAAACCCTCCATCCGGTCAATTGCATGGGCGCGGCTTTTAAATAATTCTTCAAAACGCTCTTTGTAGTCTGATTCAGCTGTTATAGTGTTTATGGCTACAAAATTTATTTTTTTGGTTTTCATAATTTTAGCTTTTAAGGTTAGGTGAAATATTTTAATTTATAGACTCATACCGATCCCCAGACCGGCAACAAAATAATCAGAAAGCAGTCTGCATATCACCGAAAAGTTCCGCCAAAGGTTGTGCTCCATGTGTATTCACACCATAAATGAAAAAGTCACCAGTATATAAAAAGGACAAACTTAACGGATGTTTTTCCGGAGTTTGAATTTCTTGCTGACCCAGGGACGGACAAAGATCTGCAAAAGCAGGAAAAATCATCAGAAAAAAGGAACATATCAATGGTTTTTTCATTTCAGCGTAAGTTCAACAGATTTACTTCATAAAAAGACCTGATGCTGCAGTAATCAATAAATTACCAATTACCACAGCATTACAGGTCCATGTACATGCCTGTTACTGATTACAAAAATATGCTGATACAAAATGAATTGAAATCCCCAAATATGAGGAAATTCCGGTTGGATGATCATCACAAATGAGGAGGAGGAGGTCCTTTTTTATCAAATAAGAACAAAATGTATATCCCTATTCATGCTTTTCCCTAAAATTTTCAATGGAGACAATCTTCTGGGCAACTGCGAATATGGTAAGACCGGAAACAGATTTAATACCCGTTTTTTGCGAAATATTTTTCCGGTGCGTGATTACTGTATTGGGACTGATATTCAACTTATCAGCAATTTCTTTATTCGCCATTCCGGTAGCAAGCAATCGCAAAACTTCGGTTTCTCTTTCACTTAATATTTCCTGTGAAACCCCTTGTACTTCTGAGCGATCATCATTAATAAGGTTTTTAATGGTATTGAAAATGGTGGTGGGAGGATCTGTTACCCGGATTACTGAATCAAACAGATCAAGTACTTTTGGTTCAAAATAGGCATATTGAAGGGCAATGAAACGAATTCCCGGATGTTGACCTTTTAGCAAAAGAAGTTTCCGGGTATCCAGCTGGATGAATAGCGGGTTGAGGATCACAATTTCAAAGTTCTCTGCAGATAAGCGTTCCTCCATCATTTCCAATGAAGAAACAATCACAAAGTGAGACCTGATGCCTGATCGCTGAACAGTACCTGTTAGTCCTTCACTTATTAACTGAGCCGGTTCCGTCAGCAGTATTCGGATTAATTTTCTCACTCTGTAGTTTTTAGATGCGTTTCCATTTTGGCGACGAGAGGAATCAGTATCCTGTCTTCAATTCTTGAATGTATATCAAGATCGTATTCAAGTTCAGAAAGCATAAAAAGCAATTTCCGGCGCAACGGAAGATCGTTCTGCCTGGGCAGATATTTGATCAGCAGATTTTTCAGGTCATTCAGTTTTTCCTGTATGTCGTTATGATGCTCTTTGTACTCTCCTACCGAATAATGTGCCTGAATGTTGCTTGTTGTTGCAGTACCAATTTTTCCGGAAAGGCTGATAACATATGGGAAAACAACCTCGTTTTCATATTCCAGGTGTTCCCTGACTTCATTAAAGTATTCAACAAAAAATTGTTCAACGAGTCCGTTTTCACCGCTTTCATTCAACCCTGCCATTTGCCTGATTGTAGCTAAAATAGCGGGATAAATCTCTTCCTGATAGTAACTGTGGTTATTTTTTAAATAAGAAATAATAGTCAGACTGTCAGCAAAATTAAAAGCCGTTTTCGGTTCATAAACAACTCCATTATACAAGCTGGCAAAAGTAAGAAACAGTTCAATATTGATATTATACTGTCTGCAAATCTGTTCTATCGTCTTGTCCTTTAATGGCACAGAAATACCAAAATGCTCAAGCAGAAGAAGCAGATAGGGGTTATTCAGAATAACTTCAGCCATTTTATGCCCTGGCGCCAGGGCAAGCTTTCGGGTCTGGTACATTAATTTTGCTATGTTGGTTCAGCAGCAAAAATAACAATTATCAATTAAATACACAGATGTCTGTTTTTGTTTTGGTATGTAAACTCTTACCACTGTACTTCTGATTCTTAACGAGCCGGGCATAATCCTTACTCAGTAAATCATACAGGATCTTTAATTTGCCGTCAGATCCGGTGAGCGGTTGAGAAATTCTTAACAAATTATCAGCGAGATATACAGTATCGCCCACTGAAAGTATTGAAGGAATGATTAATTTATCCATAATTAAATTTTTAAAATTCATTAATAAATAATTAAGTGTGGGATCATCGGTGATCGATGAGCCCTGTTTCGCATCAGCAATACGCTTTGTATTGCTGCAGGGGTCAGTTTATTCCGGAAACCACCGGTTTTTTGCTTGTTTCAGTTACATGAAAACTTTAGTACCCGTTTCTGAAAAACTTTAGGTTATCTGAAAGTTTTTATACGCACTTTGAAAACCGGTTT
>DASQZP010000715.1:0-3501 GCA_035638655.1 Bacteroidales bacterium | reverse complement strand
TTCCTGTAAATATTCAGCAAAAGGATGCATGGTGCGGAATTTATATACCTTAATAACTTTTCCGTCTTTCCCAAGTCGTTTTAGCCTGACGAGTGGTCCGTAAGTAGGATTAAGATCATAGGAGGGACGTTTCCTTTTTCTGGCTGCAAAATACAGGCGGCCATTTAAAAATTGTTCATCCTCCACCTCAAACCCGCAACTGTAAAGTCTTCCCATAACCTCTGCACGCGTCAGCACCCTGTTGTTGCCACGGGTAAGAAAAAAATATAATCTTTTGGTAAGTGCAAACTTGGGGAATATCCTTTTGATCGTAAAATCAAGCGAATACATAATATAATTTATTCCCCACGGAAACTTATTAAGAATACGTTGCTTGCGCAGATCCTTTGTTTCTGCACAGCCCACAAAACATCCTCCGTTTTCCAGCTTAGCATTTACACTCTCGAAAAACTTATTGATATACCGTATGTCATTAACCCTTGCCAGATTTACCAACCCCTTCGAATCGTTGGATGCATTATAGGTTATATTGAACCGGGTTGTAGTGGAAACTATATAGGTATCTTTTGCATCCAGGTCGACATGCCGGGTAATAAATTTATAAGCCTCTTTGCCGGTTTCTTCAACAAGACGATCGTGTACAAACTGCCAGGATATCTGGAGAGGTGATAGCATAATGGAACTCTTGTCTTGTGTGTTTTTGCTTCTGTGCAACGGCGAAGTACTCATATTTCCAACCCTTTGATAAAAGATATTTTGTAAAAGTAAAGTTATTAATTCAGAATACCCACCTCTGTTCCGATGATATTCATCAACGTTAAGATAACTTCTTATCAATATATTACCTCTTTTTATGTTAAAATTAAAAAAAGGTTACAGTATATGTAAGGATATTCGTAAAATTGACAAAAATGACAGATGTGTCAGTTCAGTTTGTGTATAAAATATTCCAAATAAACATTAAAATGGAGAGAGATGGGAGGTTGAGTCGGAAGACGGAAGATGGGAGACGGGAGACCGAAGGAAAAAAGACTTCGGCATGCCCGATATGAGTATAAAGTATGAAGTATGAAGTATGAAGTATGAAGTTAGAGGTTGATGCGTTTTAAAAGTTTAGAAGTTTAGAAGTTGAGAAGTTGAGAAGTTGAGAGGTTTAGTCGTAGCCAACATCATCCGGATGAAACACAAAGCTCCTCTGTCACCTTGTTACTTTGTCACCTTGTTACTTTACTAGGAGTTGAGAAGTTGAGTCGGAAGCTGAAAGCTAGAAGTTCGAAATTCAAAGAGGGTTGCGCATTCCAACCGCATGTTGATTGCGGCGGATGGAAATATAATTCCGCTTGTTTACAAAATGCTGAAAACATACGGAACCAAAAACAAAAAAGGCTGCCCAGCAGGACAGCCTTTTTTTTGTATTTGTAATATTTCCTGTTTAACCCTGTATTGCCTTTATGCCGGGTAATTCTTTGCCTTCCATATATTCCAGCATGGCGCCGCCACCGGTAGATACATAACTTACTTTGTCAGCAAGTTTGTTCTTATTAATAGCAGCAACTGAATCGCCGCCGCCAATCAGGGAAAAAGCTCCTTTGGAAGTAGCAGTTGCAATGGCATGTGCAACAGCTGATGTTCCTTTTGAGAATTTATCCATTTCGAACACGCCCATCGGGCCATTCCACAGGATCGTCTTCGATTGCTCAATCACACCAGAGAATAGTTTTATTGTTTCCGGACCAATATCCAGGCCCATCCAGCCATCCGGCACTTCACCAATGGCTGATGTGGAAGTACTGGCTTCTGCATCAAACTTGTCGGCATTCACTCCGTCTACAGGGAGATACAGTTTCACATTTTTTGCTTTGGCTTTTTCAATCAGCTCCAGTGCCATATCCAGCTTGTCTTCTTCACAGAGTGAATTTCCTATATTTCCGCCCTGAGCTTTGATAAAGGTATAGGTCATTCCTCCGCCGATGATCAGATTATCAACTTTATCAAGCAGATTTTCAATGATCAGTATCTTATCCGATACCTTGGCCCCGCCCATGATGGCTGTAAACGGCTTTTCGGGTGAAAGTATCACCTTATCCATGTTCCTGAGCTCACTATTGATTAGAAAGCCAAACATCTTTTCATCGAAAAACTGAGCTATAATTGTAGTGGAAGCGTGCGCCCGGTGGGCTGTTCCGAAGGCATCATTCACATAAACATCAACATTTTCGGCCAGTTTCTTTGAGAAATCTTCGTCTCCTTTAGTTTCTTCTTTGTAAAACCGAAGATTTTCAAGTAAAAGCACTTCCCCTGGTTGCAGGTTTTGTTTCATCTCTGCAGTCTTCTCCCCGATACAATCCTCAGCAAATTTTACTTCCTTGCCAAGTAATTTTGAAAGGGCAGGTACCACATGCTTCAATGAGAATTTATCCTCAGGCCCGTCTTTTGGACGTCCCAGATGCGACATCAATACAGCTGACCCGCCATCACCAATAATCTTCTTTATTGTGGGCAGCGCTCCTTTAATACGAGTATCATCAGTTACCTCAAGTGTGCTCTTGTCAAGGGGGACATTAAAATCTACCCTGACAATGGTTTTCTTTCCTTTAAAATTATAATTGTCAATTGTTTGCATATGGATTTATGTTTTGAGGATTAAAATTTTTATCAAAGATAAAAAAAAGTATTTTTATTTACCTTTGTTCCCGTGCGACATTTGAAATATTTGTTACTTAAATAACAATCCAGCAGATTATTTAGAGTCTGCCAATAAAGTCAAGTGTCTGGATCAAAATGTTTGAGGACAAAGCCTGTTCCGTTCTAAACGGGAGCATGCAAAAATTTTAATTCGCAGTTTACTAATGTATATGAGGAATTAAAATTTTTGTAATTACGCAGTTATCGGACATTATGGACAGACACTATTTAGTTTTACTTAAAAGGGATAAAACCTGATAAATTAACCACTATGCTTTTCAAGGATATAACAGGACAGGAAGAGATCAAAAAGCACCTGATACAGACGGTAAAAGAAAACAGGGTAAGCCATGCACAGCTTTTTCTGGGGGCCCCCGGTTATGGCGGACTTGCACTGGCAATCGCCTATGCCCAGTATATCAACTGTACCTCAAGAACAGATGAAGATGCCTGTGGTTCCTGTGCTTCCTGTGTGAAATATAATAAACTGGTCCACCCCGACCTGCATTTTGTGTTCCCTGTTGTGAAAACCAACGGAAGTAAGAAATCAGTGAGTGATGATTTCCTTCCTTCATGGCGGGAAATGGTGCTAAAGTCGCCCTATTTTAATCAGCAAATGTGGTATAAAACCATCGGGGTCGAAAACAAACAGGGTAACATATACGTCGACGAAAGTGCCCGTATCATCAGTAAACTGAGCCTTAAGACTTATGAATCAGACTATAAGGTAATGATCGTCTGGATGCCGGAGCGAATGAACAAGTATACAGCCAACAAATTGCTGAAAATGATTGAGGAACCTCCCCGGAAGACGCT
>DASQZP010000714.1:0-2526 GCA_035638655.1 Bacteroidales bacterium | reverse complement strand
ACACTGCTTCATAAGGAAGAGAGCAGAAAAAGAGAGGATATTCTCCGGATCATTGAGCTAATCAGGAGAGGTCGCTTCCTGCAAAATTCCGGTTTTGAGTGGATGGATTCTTTTAAAGCACAACTTTCCAATGAGGTTATTGATACCATGATTGATTTCTCTTCCAAACTCAATCTGAAACATGATGCAGATCTGATTATTAAGATTGCCGACGGAATTATTCTGTTTGATACGATCAATGAGAATGCTATGGAAATGAAATGCCGTGTATTGGTAAGTTTAGGAAAACACAGTCTGGCCCGTGACACTTATACACAGTTTATGAGGGAATATAAAGAGCTGTATGGGGAACCTTATGGAAGAGATTTTAACAGTATCATTGAATAATCCCGAATAAAATACTATTTCTTACTCTTTGCATCCTTGCCATGATCCTTCAACTGGGCATCAAACCAAATGTGCAGTGCATTAATGACAGCAGTATCTTTTGATGTAAATGTAAGTTTTGCCCCGGCAGGTATTTCAGTATACTTTACCTGATACCTGTCTTTTGTCTCGGCCAACGTTTTGATCCCTGGCATATTTGCTCCGTGCAGGGCAGCTGGATCCCTGAAATTTCCCTGCGAAAACATGGAGTTTTCTTTTGTAAGATGGCTTCTGATGAGTGATATCTGTGCTGTATCTTCCTGATCTTTTGCTTTAATCATCAACACCCCTCCGTTGTCTTTCTTTATAAAATAATGGGTCACTCTATTCATGTCAAAAGGCATCACCATATGGCTTCTGGAGTGTATCATCTGTTGCCGTTGCGACAATGTTGAATCATGCATCTGATGATGCTGATGTTTCATAGTATCCTGCGCTTGTATAGTTGCAGGAATAAATAATAACATGAGTATTGCCAAAAAAGTGATATATTCAATTATTTTGGTGATATTTTTCATAACGCTTAAATTTATTTTCTGTACTATAGGTACATAACATTTTGAAGTGAGGTTTGTTTGTAGCAGTCTTGTGTGAACAGTATAGTCTTTATATTATTTACTGTCTCAATATCATTACTCAGTGATAATTATTTGGTAATTGTATTAAAAAAATGAAAAGCAAGATTCAAAAATGGTCTTGCTTTTTTCATGACTTAAAATGACGGTTCTTCCCTCTATTTTAAATTTATTCTTTAGGGAAATTAAAATACTATCTTAGCATTATAAATAGTTTATAGATTTAATAATGGTTGTATTTTTGGCTAAACAGTTTTATGAAAGGAATTTCCAGGTTAATATTATTATTGGTATTTATAATTTTTTCTTTGCAAAGCATCATTGCGCAAAGTTTGTTTTTTGAGAAAGTTACAGGAAAAACCATTAATCCGGTGACACAAATTCACGGGATTGCCAAAGATTCTGCAGGTTACATTTGGTTTGGGAGTTGGAACGGAGCGTACCGGTATGACGGCGGATCATTTGATTTGTACCGGCATATTTCTGGAGATTCTGCTTCGTTGCCCAACAACCGCATTCGCAATATTGTTACTGATCAGCATCAGGGACTATGGTTGCTTACCTTTGACCACAAATATGTCAGGTTCGACTACAATTATGGTCGTTTCAGGATCATTCCTGACAGTCTGGTTTCTGATTATGTAGCTAATTTGCTGAACAGTACTTCAAACAGAATTAACCGCAATAGCATTATTGATGGTAAACGTTATATTTTGTCTTCACATCATCTTGCAGCACTTGATGTCCGGACCGGGCAAACCAGACAGTATAGAACTAATTTCAGTCAACCCGGTGGATTAGAAGACGATTATGTTACCTGTTTCTATATTGACAACCAACAGATAATATGGATTGGAACCAGAAGTGGTGATATATATAAAGCCAATACAAATCGCAAACCCTTTGACCTACATTACTGTCATCAAAGAGAGGAGAAAGATTTCAGGCTGCTTTCAGCCAGAGTTGTAATGAAATTAAGTGGTGAACTTTGGATCGGTACTAATAGCGGAATACTCATTTATGATCAGCAAGGTTTTATTAAAAACCATCCTTTTTATAATTCCGGGAGTAACATCAGACAAATTCGCTCTCTGCGGCAGGATGCTGGCGGAAACATCTGGATTGGTGGCATCGATGGACTTGAATGTTACTATCCAGGATCAGCTAAAATTGAAACATATATTAGCCAGTCCAAACATCCTGAACTGGAAATACGTTCGGTGTTTACCATTTCCCGATCCCGGAGCAATTATATTTGGGCTGGTTTGTACAACGGACTGGCAAGAATTCGTTTAGCTGATCATCATATTGATTTTTTTGATCTGTCTGAACTTGTTAACGATCATAGCATAATGGATATTGTTTTGGACAAAAGCAAACATATCTGGCTGGCTACTGAAGGAAACGGTGTTATTCGTCTTAGTTTAGAAAAGCAAAATGGTTTTTCGCACCCTCTGCTGTTTAATACAACCCTACCAGACAGGACTCACAGATTGGCAGGTGATATGGTATATTCATTATATGA
>DASQZP010000713.1:0-9348 GCA_035638655.1 Bacteroidales bacterium | reverse complement strand
GTTATTACTGAATTGCCAGGTTCCCGCAATGGTATTTGAACCAGAAACTGCCTGTACGGTTAAATCTGTATTAAATTTGATCAGAAAAGATGAAATGGACAACGTATCTTCAGGTGCTTCAGTTCCGGCTGTCAAAAGCGTAATTTTCCAATAGCCCGAGGTCAACAAGAGGGTGTCAGAAACTACATCATCAACAGAATTTATGGAATCGTTATCATCACCAGGATCTACATCATCATTTTCGTCACAGCTATTTATATAGGTGTTTATCTGATTTTCCAACTCAATATTATCATTTATGGTTATTATGGAGTTGTCAGCCGTTTTAACCTGGATGGGATAGCCGATCTCAACAACCAGGTCGTTCAGGTTGCTAAAGTAACTGTAGAGCTCAAAATCGTTTTCTACTGTCGTGCAATTTGCATCCTGAAACAAAGTATTATAACTGCAAAGGTTAATGGGATATACAAAGTCCAGGCATTCAATGTCGTCATCAGTGGTATCGGCATTATACTGTACCTGCAAAGCATCCAGCTGCTCTTCATTTGTGAGGATTGATTCGGAATAATCGCTATAGATTACAGTAACCGGAAAAACAAGCTCAAAATCATCCTCATATTGAGCAGTATCCTGTAAAATCGCTTCAATATCATTGAGGAATTTAATTTGAACCAGTTGGTCTTCTATTTGGACGGTATAGGGGAATTTAAGGCTGATGGCACCGCAATGGTCAAAGATATTATCGAAAGAACCATCCCTGAGTGTTACCCTGCGAATTAAGTCAGCAATAGTATCGCCAGCGCTGATGGTAACCGTCTTATCAGGTTCTTTGATATTTTTATATTCATTCTGGCAGCCTGTAAAAAGAGCCACAACAAAGAATGTTGCCAGAAGGGATCTTATATCTATTTTAAATTTTGTCATGTGTGTTTTGCATCTTTTGGTAATAAAACAGATGGAGATGAAAATCTCCTACCATGAATTTGTTTTTTTTTATTTTTACAATTTGTGATTACGAAGATATATATTTTTGCAAATTGATAATGAATGCGATAGAAAAAGAACCAGATGTTTGTAAGGAACAGGTATTCAGACAAATCTTTCAGGCTGTTTCGCGCGATCTGTATAATTTTCTGTATTATAAATACGGTGAAAACAACCATCCGGAGGATATAGTACAGGCTGCTTTCGAAAAACTTTGGAAGAATTGCATACAGGTATTGCCTGAAAAAGCAAAGTCATATGTTTTTACTGTGGCTAATAATGAAATGCTTAATTCAATATCAAGACAAAAGACTGTCCTTAGCTACAAACAGCAAAAACCCAAAGATTATACGATTGAAACTCCTGAATACTTAATGGAAGAAAAAGAGTATATGGACAGGTTGCAGGAAGCGCTTGAATCACTTACAGAAGATCAGAGGTCCACTTTTTTAATGAACAGGGTGGAAGGGAAAACGCACCAGGAAATTGCTGATTTACTGGGAATCTCAAGAAAAGCGGTGGAGAAACGTATTTATACAAGTTTACATCTGTTAAGGGAAAAACTGAAAACCAAAAAAATATAGCAGATAAAGGTAGGAGAAATAAGAGGTGATCTGTTCTATTAATGAAGAAGGTAAATTATGACAAATGATGATATCATAAAGAAATGGCTGGCAGGCGAACTTTCAGATGAAGAAAAACGGAAATTTGAAAGTGCCGAGAAGTTTGCTGATGTCAGGAAACTTTCAGATGCTTTACATGCATTTAAAGCTCCTGCCTATCATACCGAAGAAGAATATAAGAAACTATCCGGAAGGCTATTCCGGAAAGGCAACACCATTACCTTATATAACAGGTTAAAACCAGTATTAAAGATAGCCGCCATCGTTATTATTGCAATAACTTTGGGATATTTTTCCTACAATTATCTCAGTTATTCTTTAAATGGAAATGGCTGGATCGCTGAGCAACCGGAGGTTTATCTGCCCGATTCCTCCCTGGCCATACTCAATGCAGATTCGAAGATCAGGTTTACTGAAAAGACCTGGGCACATGAGAGAGATGTAGAACTGGTCGGGGAAGCCTTCTTCAAGGTAAAAAAAGGTTCACAGTTTAATGTAAAAACGGATCAGGGCATTGTCACTGTTTTAGGAACCCGGTTTAATGTGAAGGACCGGCATAATTTTTATGAAGTAGCCTGTTATACAGGACTGGTCAGGGTAATTTCCGGACATGATACTGTTTTTTTGCATCCGGGAGAAGCCTTCAGGATTGTCAATGTCAAAAAAGAAAAATACACTTTTCAGTATAAACCCGAACCCGGCTGGCTGCATGGAGAGAGCAGTTTTAAAAGTATACCTCTCAAATTTGTATTTGCAGAACTCGAGAGGCAATACAATATTAATATAGAGACGAAAAATGTTAATGTGAATCAATTATTTTCAGGTAGCTTTACCAACAATAATTTAAAAATTGCATTAAAATCGGTTACAATTCCTGCTAATTTACGTTACACAGAAAAAAACAATAAAGTCATCGTTACTGTTGAAGATAAATAGATACTTTCTGGTAATACCCTTTCTGTTTTTTATTCTGATTAATCCGGCTGTAGCACAGAATAAAGAACAAACGTCTCTAAAAAGCTTTCTTCAGACCCTTGAAGAGCGTTTTAATGTGGTCTTTACCTATGCAGATGAAAACATTGAGGGCATTACCATTAAAATACCGCAACAAAGTTTAACACTTGCAACATATCTTGATGAACTGGAAAAGCAAACCGGACTGACGTTCAATAAATTAGATTCCAGGTACATCACCATCCAAAAAGAAAGCAGCTCCGAAAATATTGCTGTATCTGGAACTGTAATAGAGGAAAATTCTGAGAAGCCTTTGGTCGGCGCGATTATTCATTCAGGCCAAAAAACCACTTTAAGCAACAAAAACGGATGGTTCTCCATTCAATTAAATCCCCGGGAAGATATTACCCTAATAATCAGTTATACCGGATATAAGAATACTTTTATCACCCCTGATGAATGGGGAAAAGACCCTGTAGTATACGCTCTTACCCCGGATATACAGGAATTGGAAGAAGTTGTTGTGAATTACATAGCCACCGGAATCGATAAGCTGGTGGATGGTTCCATTCAACTAAATACCCAAAACCTGAAAATACTTCCCGGACTTTCGGAACCGGATATTTTGCGCACCGCACAGGTATTGCCCGGCATCCTGAGTGTGAATGAGACCGTTTCCTATATCAATACCAGGGGTGGTACAAACGACCAGACCCTGGTGTTGTGGGACGGGGTAAAAATGTATCATACCGGTCATTTCTTTGGTTTGATCTCCGGCTTCAATTCTCATTTGATACACAAAACAATATTTATTAAAAATGGAACCAGTGCGGCTCTGGGTGGAGGTGTTTCCGGGACTATTGACATGAAGCTGCAGGACTACCCTGTAAATAAATTTAAAGTAAGTACCGGCATTAACCTACTGAGCGCGGATGCGATCCTGGAAATTCCGGTAACCAGCAAACTGTCGCTGCAGCTCGGGGTCAGACACTCTATAAATAATTTAATTGTAACCCCTACATACAAAGACTATTACAGAAGAGTATTTGAACATACTGCTGTATTGCCAAATAAAGGCAGCAGTGCCGATATCGACCGGTATCATGATTTTTATTTTTACGATGGAAGTTTGAAGCTTCTTTATGATGTGTCTGAAAAAGATAAGATCAGGTTCAGTTTTCTGGGCATGAAAGATGCGATTGAATATGAGGAAAGCGCATTGATCAATGATACCCTGTATAAAAAGATGAGTCACCTGAGTCAGTTCAGTTTGCTATCTGATTTCAATTATGAACATAAATGGAATAAAAAGCATGCTACCCGTTTTTCAGCCTACGTTTCCTCCTACAACCTGGATGGTTATAATGCTGAATTATTGAATGACCAGAGTCATGTGCAGGAGAATGATGTGCTGGACTGGGGAATAAAGCTCCATTCAAGAGCCGACATTGGCGAGAAAGTCAGCTTGTCCTATGGGTACAAATTTGACGAGATTGGCATAAGGAACCTGGATAATATCAATAAACCCGATTACAGCCGGGATGTGAAAGACGTTTTGAGAATACAGGCATTATATTCCGAAGCTGAATTTAACAAGCTGTTTAACAGGCTTTATTTGCGGTTGGGTTTACGTGCCATTTATTTACAGAAATTTAATGCTTTACTACCCGAACCAAGACTGGCCCTGAATTTTAAATTAACCGATTACATCGCCTGCGAAGTACAGGCTGAAGAGAAGAGTCAGTACACCACCCAGCTCATTGATTACCAGACAGATTTTCTGGGAATTGAAAAAAGAAGATGGGTCTTATCCAATAATACCAGCATACCGGTAATCAAGAGCCGGCAATTGTCCTTCGGGATCCGTTATAACCGCAATCATTTTCTTATGTCCGTTGAAGCCTATGGGAAGAAAGTAGACGGTATCATTACACCAGGTCAGGGATTCCAGAACCAGTTTCAGTATGTATTCGGGATCGGGAATTACGAGACAAAGGGGATTGAAACACTGATAAATAAGCAGTTCCGAAATACAACCCTCTGGATTAATTATTCCGTTGCCCTGAACAATTATTATTTCGGTGAATTAGAACCCTCATCTTTTCCGAACAACCTGGACATACGGCATGCTGCTACCCTGGGAGGCAGTTACACGTTCAAAAACCTGGAGGTTTCAGGAGGATTTAATTTCCGCACCGGCAGGCCCTATACCAGACCCATGCAGGATAATCCGGGCATAACCAACAACATTGTTTATGATACACCCAATAGTTCACGTATTGATAATTTCATACGCCTGGATTTTTCTGCGAAATATAAATTTCATATCCGAAAGATGGAGGGACAATTCGGAGCATCCGTATGGAACGTGCTCAACAGGAAAAACGTGATCAATATCTATTACGTGCGAAGTAATAATTCAATTGAACAGGTAGATCAGCATGCCCTGGGAATTACGCCCAATGTTAATGTTAGGTTGGTGTTTTAGGGGAATGGTGGTTGGTGATTGGTTATTGGTGATTGGTTATTGGTTATTGGTTATTGGTGATTGGCGATTGGCGATTGTTTCAATTAAAATCCGGCCTTTAATTCGGGTTGTGTCTCAATTTAGATCCGGACGTATATTTTGATCACGATAGAGACAATTCATGAATTGTCTCTACGGCAAAATCAACGGGAATGGGACCATCAACATAACCACCACGGGTAAAACCAACGGGAATGGGATTATCGACAATATCGCAACGGGCAGAATCAACGGGGATATAACCATTGACGTTATGGCCACAGCAATGATCATCGAAAAACGTGATTGTGTAATCAGGATAAGTCCCTGTAATTGCATTTTTAAGGTTTAATAACATTGCACTATTAAACTGTGCCATCTTGGTAGCATAAAGCTTAAAATCGACTCTGACAAAATCAGTCATTGGCTGTAAAAACCTTACAACAGATGAAAACTTTGTACGCTTATCAACCTGATATGCTTTCCATAATGGTAAAAAATTGGATAATAATCAATAAATTAGCTATTTTACATAAAAAGCCTTTTGCCTTTAGAATATCATCAAAGGGCAAAATGTAAAAGATATAGTAACCTTTAATGTTATAAATTGACTACCGTTAGTAGTCAGATCTGCTACAGAACGTTTCAAACCCGTATAAACATTCAAGAACTTAACTTTTCAAAAAAAAATCCCCTCTCGCAACTGCAATAATTTAAATTTTGTTGTAAGTCTGCGGCCACCCAGGTGTTGCATAATCCAAAAAATAGCTTTTAGTATTCTAAAAAATTCCAACAAATCCGGAGTGAAATTGGATTTATTTGAGATTTTCCCGGATTATTCTTAAAAATTCCAACGATTATTGGAGAACCGTTGATGTTTACTGTGTATTATTTCAACATTGATTCCAATCAAACCTGATTCTTCAAAATTGTTTTGTAACTTTCCAAACAAGTAAACGGGTGTGAAGAGTAAGAAGGGGTAGAAATCTATATAGTTTTAAAAAAATACACCTATTTATAGTAGATATAAACGGAATTTGGTTATGGGTGTGTAGGGGGTATAGCAAAGAGAATGCTGGAATCTTAATGAAAATAGAAAAATCATTGACGGCTTTTTAACTTGAGCAAAAAATAGTCTGGTTGGCACAATTAAGTTTTTTGAATATAAAACTTGATTTATATTAATTAATAGAGGAAAAAATTAATATATGATAAAACAAAGCCCATATCGAAATATTTTCGTGTACTTTAGAGGTGCCGCAGTAAATCAAATGCAAGTTGATCGACAATTAGAGGATAACATAACGAAATCATTAATAAATTTATTTGAACATTCAGATAAGAAATTATTAAAAGATTTCTTAAATAACATTGGCATAGATATTTCTCCAGATAATGTTATTTTCGACCTACAGGTTGCAAATCCTGAAAGCCGCCCAGATGCCCTTATTCGTACCAATGAATATGATATTTACATTGAATCAAAATATGAAGCATCTTTTGATGATGTTCAGCTTCAAAACCACTTAAAGCACATAGAGAAAACAAATGGATACTTACTTTATATTAGCAAGCAAAAGTATAAAGAAGAAATTAAGCAAAAATATTGTGGTGATAAAATTAAATTTTTAAACTGGTTCGAGATAGCTGACTTCATAATAAAAGAGCGTGATAGAAACGCATACCCAAAAAATACTGTAACAAATTTTCTTTCTAAGCAATTCATTGATTTTATGGAGGAATTAAACATGATACCTTTTAATGGTTGGAAAAATCGGGATTTTGAGTCATTTCTGGTTACAGAAAATGAGAATTTAAGAGTAGCCGAAGATGAGAGAAAGCGAGTGAAAGAAAAGCTTGAACAGTTCTTAAATGAATCGAAAGAACTAATTGATCAAAAATATGATTTTTACAGAGGTTGTAGATTGTATATTGGTAATCTGGACAAAGAACATGTTTGGGGTGCAATTAAATTTAGCGATGAATCTTTAATTAATCAAATACATATTAGCGTGATTATGAATGCTTATAATTTAAGCATTGGTATCCAATTAGAAGGTAATAAACCTACCCAATTAGCGATAGAAAAAATAAAAAATAGCAAAGAAAAGTTTCAAGAAATTCTTATAAAACTCACTGATTTTAATTTTGTAATACGAAAGCGCTATCAAATACAGGCGTCCAAGTGGGATAGTATAGTTGTTGCAAGTATTGTTTTAGGTGCAGAAATAACAAATGATGACCTTGAGTTCATCATTAAAAAAATGGAACAATATCGGTATGTTGAACTGCGAATAGCACGAATTTATGACAAACATGAAGTTATTAATAGGGGACAGAAATTTATTGAAGAATGTGTTGATTCTTTATTAATTGTAGATGAAATGATACATTTTTTAAGGTAATATGGACTTGTTTCAACACACCTGGAAATTCGAAACAGAGGAAATGACTGAAGTAGATGAAGCTGACATTTTAAAAATATTAGATGCGGAATGGCCAATAATAACAGATATTGTGACTAAAGTAGAAACTGAACTATTGAAATATAAAGACTATTTAGAAAAACACTGTAAATAGATTAAATGCCAGCAATTAGCTGAGTTGGCAGCATCACCAGTAATCATCTGCCTTACTTTGGTCAGCAGGCAGGCTGATGGGGAGAACATCTCACCCAACTGTACTTGTGAAACATAACCCCCCAATCTCCCCAACCAACCATTTTTTACCCTCACTCCGCTGTTTATTTAAAAGTGAATCTGTATTTTTATCGGAGATTTTAAAGTAAAGGAGTAAAATACCAAATGTCAGAAGACCAGAAGAAACAGTTGGAACAACAGCTTTGGAATATAGCTGATACAGCTAAATCAGTTCCCTGAGCGGAGTTGGAGGGAATGCTGATTATGATACTATAGCTTTGGGTAAAAGAAAACGGGCACAAGGGTTATCTCGCGGAGGAAATGGCAAAACCCGGCTTTTTGTTCCGGAGGAAACAAAAAGTGTGACTGCTTTTCTTTTACAGAAGGGAGGGCTGTATGATCAGGGCGAAAAACGAACGATAAAAGGAGTAATTGAGCTTGCATTTGCTTTTAAGGCATACTGCAGGATTAATCTCAAAAATAAGCCCTGTATCCCGTCGGAATACAGGTAAGTTCTTCCAGCATATCATTTACCCGGAGTGATTTGATAACCGGCTTTTCAGAGTCAGGTTTGGATACGATGTAAATGAAATAATTCTGATACTGTTTTGATTTTTGAATCTCGTTGGGTGTGATGATGAAAGAACGATTATTGCTTTCCGTCTTTACCTCAATCCGTTTAATAATTTCATTGGATGCATTTGTTACTTCAATATCGTATCCCAATGATTCATTATCGGAAACCATTTTAACCGTATGATCGAACTGATTTTCATACTCAAAAACAACCTCTTCCGACTTATTTCCGAGTTTTGATTTTCTCAAATAATCTTTCAAATGGTCCTTTTTTACTGAAGAATTGATGGTATCCGGGTCTTTGGTTGAAGGTAAATTAACTTGTCTTTTTTCGGGTTCAATCTCCAGAAATGAAGGCTCTATTTTCTTTGTTATCTTTCGTTTTGAAGTCCATTTTTTCATATGAGCGCCAAGTATCCAAACGAATGAATGCGCGTCAAGCAGGCTGATTTCCTCATCCTCAAAACAAGTCCGGATTTGAAGATATTCCCTGACCTTTTCTATTTCGGCAAGATATTCCTGATAATTCTCCCAGCTGCAATTGCGGGAAGTCCGTACATCGCTTCCCAGTGATTTGAAAACTTCATCAAAAGTATTTGGAGCAACAGGTAAATATTTTTTCTTTGATTTTAAGAAGAAGAGGTAGGCGATGAAAGGATAATTTTTACCAGAAAATTTAAGGATCCTGTTAAAAGATTCTTTATCGGGAACTTTGTCATGATAAAAATCAAAAATTGCTTCTTCATAGGTTTTCAGTTCTGCACTATCATAGTCAGCATATAAAGATTTGTCAGGCCGGGAATTTTCTCCATTCCGGTTGTCATGTATCACCAGGTTGTTGTCTTCAACATTGATGGCATCTTTAACATGATTGAGTATTTTTCCGGTTCCAATATCTGAAAGCTGCCATTGATCAACGCTTAGCTTTTCGTATCCGATGACATATACTTTAGCTTTGTAGGACTCACGGAGCTTAATAAAAGGTTGGGATTCAAATGAAAAAAATTTGTGATCATGTTCTTCAATAAATTCTTTGAAATCGAGAAACTTCTGATCTAGCAGAGAC
>DASQZP010000712.1:0-3432 GCA_035638655.1 Bacteroidales bacterium | reverse complement strand
GCATTCCGGATTCGGATTTTCCAAATCTACTATACCAATGAATATCAGCAAACATCGTCAGGGAATTTCCAAATATGGCTCAGCCAACGAAAATTCTTTTTTAAGAGGTGCAGCAATCTCGTTGCAATATAAGTTGCTATCCTTTAGCGTGTTTTATTCACATAAAAATATAGATGCCCATATAGTTTCTGCTGATACAGCCGATCAGAACAATAAAACCATTGTTTCAATGCCTGTTAGCGGTCTACACAGAACCCTAACTGAGATCAGCTATAAAAAACAAGTTGCAGAAACTACCTCAGGGTACCACATAGGCCTGGACACAAAAAACCTTCAACTGGGACAAACAATGTGTTATAACCGCTTGAATTACCCTTCAGTTACCAGTGCTTTTCAATATAACGGAACTGACTCTGCTTCAAAAAGTAATACTTTTAACGCAGGCATTGATTATCGCTTTACGTGGAAAAATATCAGCGTTTTTGGCGAAGGAGCGATTGATAAAAACTTTTCATTTGGCATACTTAACGGAGTATTGCTAAACCTTAACACACAATTATCTCTTTCTCTGCTTTATCGAAAATATCAGAGAGATTACAACGCACCTTTTGGAACAGCTTTTTCAGAAAGTTCAACTCCTGTTAATGAAGAAGGATTATATACCGGCTTTGTGCTGCATCCACTCCACCACTGGAAAATATCCGGTTACTTTGACAGTTTTCAATTCCCATGGTTAAAGTTCAGGGCCGACGCCCCTTCCCATGGCTATGACTATTTTTTACAGGCAGAGTTTAACCCAAAAACAAATACCAGTATGTACTGGCGGTTCAGAAGAGAGATAAAACAAGTGAACAATACATTAATTGAGTCAGGTATTAGTTCCCTTTCCAACACTATACTCACCAAATTCAGGTATAATATTAAGTATAGCATGAGTCCTCAACTCTCTGGCGCTAACCGGATAGAAATGGCCTGGTTTAACAGCGAGGGACTTAAAACTGAAAGTGGCTACCTGGCTTACCAGGATCTTCGCTATTCCTGTACTAAATTTCCCGCGGAAATAATTGGCAGATTTGCAGTTTTTGAAACTGATGGATATTACAGTCGCATCTATGCTTACGAAAATGATGTGTTGTATGCCTTTTCAATACCAGCCTTTCAGGACAAAGGCATGCGTACCTATTTGCTTGTGAAGCTATCTCCGCTTAAATCAGTTGATATGTGGTTAAGGCTTTCCCAGACATGGTATAGCAACAAAAATGAAATCGGTTCAGGACCTGCCGCAATTACGGGAAGTTCAAAAAGTGAGGTTAAAGTAGAAATGAAGGTGAAATTATAAAATGGAGCGTGAGATAACGGGTAAGTTTTTCAAAGCTATCAACTGGCAAAAAATAAACGTATTGTGAATAATGGCAGATGCGTAAAAGTCGGTTATTTTCTATATACAATTTTGTTCTTTTTCCAAAATCACATATTTCCTAGGCAATTACAACTATCTTAATGTCTGTTTATTAATGTCTTTCATTTAAAGTACCAGATTAGATAAGGTGTGCCTTTTCTGTACTTCACCTGCGCTTCTCCTGTACTTAGGCTGTACTTGTTTTATAGTAAAAACGGGTCATTTTTGTTAACGACCCGTTTAAATTATCGGAATTAATCTATTATTTTGCAATTACAACACGGAAAACCCTTACTTCATTTTTCAATTGAATTTTCAGTATATAGGCTCCGTTCCTAATGCTATTTGTTTCAAGATTCAGTATGTGATTACCAGAAGAAAGAGAAGAAATATTCTTACTCATTACTCGTTCTCCAAGCTCATTATACAGGTCTAACTGTACATTTCCAGCCTTTTTGAGGTCCAGTGAAACAGATATCTTACCTTTTGCAGGGTTAGGGTATACGCTCATTCTGTTCTCTATCTTTTCTTTAATACCCACGCTCTGTTCCTGCGCCAGTTTATTAATTTCATCATCAGAAAGCGCATAATTATATAACCTTACATCATCCATTTCACCAAGGAAATAGCTGTCATCACTACTGTTTCTGCCAAAATATAAGTCTTCTGATTCAGAAATATCTCCTGTTCCATCTGCAGCGGTACCAACGAGTACACCATCGGCATACAACCGAAGTTCATGATTTACCGCATCTCTTATTGCAGTGAGATGCACCCAGTTATTGGTAACATAATTATCCTCACTGGCAGCCACATAACTTTCTGTTACATTATCATCGATAACAAAACGAACTTCACCGTCAGCAGGTTTGTAAAAAACCTCATATCGTTTGCCACTTTTTTGTAAGTCAACATTTTCAGTTTGTGATCCCTTGATCACATATCTATATTCTCTGCTATGATTTATTGTAACAGGATCTTCTTTGAACCAGAAAGCAATAGAAAAATCATCAATACTAAAATCAAAAGCAGCATTATGCGGCACCTTAACATACTGATCGATACCATTTAATTTAATGGCACGGTTACGGGGCCCGTCAAACGGGAAGCTCGCCGAAGACGTATTAATATAATCTCCGTTGTTATCAAAACTTGTAGAATCAATCGCACGGAAGATTGATTCAAAGCTCCAGAGTCCAACAATTTGCGGTGCAATATCTGCTTTTGTGGTAAAAGTCCAGTCTGGTCCGGTAGCAGCCCCATTCGCATTAATGGCATCAACCCGCCAGAAATATCCTGTATTGGGATCAAGCAGATCCGGCTGGTAAAAAGTATCAGTTACTTCATCTGCCAGAGAAATGGAAGAAGAAGAGGTACCCAGGTATATTTTGTAGGAGTCGGCACCAAGTGATTCAGCCCAACTAAGTGTAACGTTTTTTCTTACATCGGTCGCATTATTGGCCGGGTACGGAGTAGAAGCAACAACAGGGACTGCATCTGCACCAAGAGAAACAGCAGATGCTTCATTGGTATAAATCGAGGTATCCGTTTCATTAAAAGCCTGAACCCTGTAGGTATAAGTAATATTTCCGGGCAGGGAAGCATCAACATAAGTATCTGTATTTGCAGGGACAGTGTCATATGCAGCGAAACCTCCGGTTGTCTTTCTTTCTATGAAATAGCCAGTTTCATCATTGGCATTATCCTGCCAGGACAGGGTGATTTCATTTACTTCCGTGAGCTGTGCTTTTAAATCCGTTGGCGGATACAGAAATTCGGGAAAAGTAGTCAGACTATTCAGGTATTCTTCAAGATTGGTATATCCGTCACTATTCAGGTCGCCATTTCTATCAGCAGGATCATTCGGGTTCAAACCCATTTGTAGTTCCCAGTTATCAGGCATGCCATCGTGGTCAGTATCTTTTGGAACAGGTCCTGTAAACAAATTAGGCCAGCCGCCGACATCAGTCTGGGAATCAATTATTCCGGTTCCCTCGCCCCAAACGCCACCGTAAGTTGCAGTTCCGGTTTTG
>DASQZP010000711.1:0-5935 GCA_035638655.1 Bacteroidales bacterium | reverse complement strand
CACAAAACTCTCTTTTTTATACAGATCAAAATCATAGTCAATAATTTTAACCCCAAAATGATTGATCTCATCAATTGCTTTGGTTATACCCTGAGCAGGATTTTGCCAAAATTTGCTGTCATGTGAATAAGTGGGAATTATAGTAGCAAATCGCACTTCTTTCTTTGATGCCAATGTACTTGCAAGAATATCAGGCTCATAGTTAAACTCCCTGATGATTTCCAGAATTCTTTTTCTTGTCTCCGGAGAAACTTCTCCCCGATTGTGTAAAACACGGTCGACTGTACCTACAGACACATTGGCGCGTTCAGCTATATCTTTAATTCTGACTTTCATTTGATATATTAAAATTTCCTGATGAACATTTAAAATTTAAATCTCCTGATCATATGTATTTTGACGATTGATCATTATCAATTATGATAAGTCTGTATATTTTTTTTACAAAGTAATTAAATTTTTTTGTAATTTCGTGTTCGTACACGGATATTTTTTTGTATTATATTCTCATCTGTCAAATGAGAACTGAAAAATGAAAATTTTGTCACTTTCAATATATTATTAGGAATACAAAAACTCAAATTAAAATAACAGATTATGAAAATTGGAAAATACTCATTTGGCACGGGAGACCGGTTTGCTCATCAGGGAGAAGCACAGCTGAGGGCTATAATACAGGCAAAAGAAGCAGGAATTGACATCACACCTGTATGGAATAAATCGCACAGAGAACATACTACCATCAAATCAGAACCAAGGCAAACCCTGCAGGAAGCCAGGGATGCCGTTACAAAACTGGTCTGGAAGGGTGATTTTTTTGTTGATGCCGATCATATAAATCTGAATAATGTTGAACATTTTCTGAAAAGTTCAAATTTCTTCACCATTGATGTAGCAGATTACATTGGGAAAAAAGTAGATTCCAAGCTGATTGAGAATTTTATTATTGATAATAAGAGATTTATTGGAAATCTGAACATACCCGGCATTTCAAAACCGTTTAAAATCACACGTATTGAGTTAGAAGAAATTGCCGGAAAATATTTATATGCAGTTAATGAGGCGGAAAAAATATTTTTGCATATTGCTGAGAATAAAGGCATTGATCAGTTTGTCGCCGAAGTTTCAATGGACGAGGTAGACGAACCGCAAACACCTGTTGAACTGTTTTTTATATTGAGCGCCCTTTCAAGGGTAAACCTTCCATTACAAACCATTGCTCCTAAATTTACAGGAAGATTCAATAAAGGAGTCGATTATGCAGGCAACATTAAGCAGTTTGCCCGTGAATTTGAAGAAGATCTGCTCGTTATTGATTATGCAGTAAAGGAATTTGGGCTTCCCGATAATTTAAAATTGAGCGTACATTCCGGGAGTGATAAATTCAGTATTTATCCTGTTATGGGTGAACTAATCAAAAAACATGACAAGGGTATACACGTAAAAACTGCCGGCACTACCTGGCTTGAAGAGGTTATCGGGCTGGCTCTTGCCGGAGGTGAGGCGCTGGAAATAGTAAAAACCATTTATAAGAGAGGCCTTAACCGTTTTGATGAATTATGTGGCCCCTATGCCACAGTGATTGATATTGACAAATCGAAATTACCCACACCTGAAGAGATAGATACCTGGGACGGAGAGAAATTTGCAAATACACTTCGCCATGATCAGCAACACCCTGATTATAATTTAAATTTCAGGCAATTAATTCATGTTTCCTATAAGATTGCTGCAGAAATGGGAACTGAATATACCCAGGCTCTTGAAGAGCATGAAGATATTGTAGGCAGGCAGGTAACAGAAAATATTTACGAAAGACACATCAAGCGTTTGTTTGATCTTTAAAAGATGAAAATATTATGAAAAAATTTCTTGACGATAATTTTATTCTGGAAAACAGAACGGCTGAAAAACTTTATCATGAATACGCAGCCAATATGCCTGTTATTGACTATCACTGTCATATTCCTCCTGAAGAGATAGCCATTGATAAGAATTTTGATAACATGACGAAAATATGGCTTGATGGTGACCACTATAAATGGAGAGCCATGCGGGCCAACGGGGTCGATGAAAAATACTGTACAGGAGATGCCCCGGACAGGGATAAATTTCAAAAATGGGCAGAGACAGTTCCCTATACGATGCGTAATCCTCTGTACCATTGGACCCACATGGAATTAAAGCGCCCTTTTGGTATTGAAAAGCTGCTGAACGGCACCACCGCCGGTGATATCTACGAAGAAACAACCAACATGCTGCGTTCACCCGAATACAGTGTTCGTAACATCATGCGAAAGATGAATGTGGAAGTGGTTTGCACTACAGACGATCCGGTGGATACCCTGGAACATCACAAAAAAATAAGGGAAGATGGTTTTGAAATCAAGGTTGTTCCTGCCTGGAGGCCCGATAAAGCAATGGCCATTGATAATGTTACATCGTACAATGATTATCTCAAAAAGCTGGAAGAAGCAGCTGATGCAACTATTAGTGATTTCAACGACCTGTTGTATGCCCTTCAAAAGAGACACGACTTCTTTAACGAACAGGGCTGTCGCCTTTCTGACCATGGTCTGGAGACTATTTATGCAGACGAGTATACCCAATCAGAGGTTAATGACATATTCAAGAAAGCAAGAAATGGCAAACAACCTGATAGGAATGAGATCGAAAAATTCAAATCAGCCATGCTGATCCATTTTGCGTTAATGGACCACGAAAAAGGATGGACACAGCAATTTCACCTTGGTGCATTGAGAAACAATAATTCAAAAATGTTCGAAAAGCTAGGCGCAGATAAAGGTTTTGATTCAATTGGAGATTTTGAAATAGCCCGACCTTTATCCACCTTCCTTGACAAACTGGATAAAAATAATAACCTTACAAAAACCATTTTATATAACCTGAATCCACGGGACAATGAGGTGATTGCCACTATGACCGGAAATTTCAATGATGGCAGGATTCCCGGAAAGATGCAGTATGGTTCAGGATGGTGGTTTCTTGACCAGAAAGACGGTATTGAAAAACAACTTAACTCATTGTCCAACCTGGGACTTCTCAGTCGTTTTGTAGGAATGCTTACTGACTCCAGAAGCTTTCTCTCCTACCCCCGTCATGAATACTTCCGCAGGATCTTATGTAACCTCATCGGCAGAGACGTTGAAAAGGGTGAACTACCCAATGATGAAGAATGGTTAGGTAAAATGGTACAAAATATAAGCTACTATAACGCAAAAGAATATTTTGGTTATTAATAGTGTCTGTCCATAATGTCCAATACTTGTGTTATTGCAAACATTTTGATCCAGACACTTGACTTTATTGAACGACTCTAATTATATTGGATTCTGAGATAAATTAAAAAGCCTGTGGTCTTATGAAAGATCCACAGGTTTTTTATTATTAATTAGCTTTCGATGTCCTATTCAAAGCTAACCTTAACAGGATGAGCCATTTTAGCGGCTTGTTTGGCAATTGTAGTAAGAAAATATTCGCGGTTGGCAAACTGTTTATCCGTGTACTCCCAGCCTGTCATGAACATAAAATCAACTGGCTCTTCCCCGGAAAGCTGAAGATCGCCATAATAAGTCTGAATGATCCCGGTTCCCGTATCCGGTGTTTCTCCATATTTCACAAAATCTTTTTTATTGAAAATAAGTCCCATTCCAAGATATTCTCCTAAGAAAGCCTGTTTATCATGGGTGGCTATAGAAACAAATTTGTCATTATTGTCGGTAAAATAAAGGGTATCTGAATGCATGTTTACGATACCTGCAGCCAGACTTATCGAATCTTTAAATCCGGTAACTGTAACCTTACTGTGATAACCATATTCACCGGCAATTATAGAGATTACCTGATCTAATGCCATTGTTTGATCACCAATATGGATATTAGTAAACGACAATTTAAAGACAGAACGCAACGGACCAGCAGATAGTAACTGATAGGTTCCCACCGCACCAGGCGCAAAATTGTATAAACTATCTTTATAATCGATAGCTATTCCACCGGCTCCGAGAGAATTACCAACTTTCAGGATATCCATTCCCCAGGGCTGAAGTTCATGGTAAGATTTACCTGTTCCTACCATATTCATAACCATTTCAGTTGTTCTTTTGCCAAAAATATCAAAGCCGTTGCGCTCATCAAAGTAGTTTCTGAATCCAACTTTGTCATTTTCCCATGCAGGACCTTCAACCTGAAAATATTGCTGAGTAACTTCCGTATCAGTACCTTTAATGCGGGTTGCAGTATCCTGTGGAACAAATTTGTTATCATAAATTGATGCAAACCGAACATTGGTTCTTTGAGTAAATTCAGGCATTTCTTTTTCAGGTACAACACTAAGAAAAAAAGTTTTTGACTGAATTGAGTCAAAATCAGAAAGAAAAAACAATTCATCCCAGTGACCATCGCCATTTGTGTCATCTACCTGAGAAGGAATCGTATCTCCCTTAAAATTAACCACTAACACAGACTGTCCGTCATTAGTGATTTTCAACTTATCCTGCAGATCAGTCCTTTTTATGACAACAGGATCATCAGTATAAGGCTGGTTGTCAGTATTTTCAACTTTAATCTGGAGCTGCCCCTGATTTGAACAGGAGATAGTGCCCAAAATAATCAAAAAAGCTCCTGATACACCTATTATTCTTTTAAGATTTTTTTTCATACCATTGCATTTAAAAAATATTTTGTTACATTTGTGTGGTTACCTTTTTAACATCTATTAATATTTTTAGCATTTTTTATGATTTCAGAATTTACGTTACAGTGTGGATACTAACTAAAACGCCTTATATAATTTGCTAACTAAAACTCAACTCTTGTAACGTAAATTTCTGAAATCAACCGCAGCTTTCCTTAATTTTAAAATCATTCCAATTCATATTTATTTAATGTTCATAAGGTTTTCCTATTGTTGCCAGGATACCTCCATCAACATAAATAATTTGTCCGTTAACAAAAGATGATGCCTCAGAAGCAAGGAAAACAGCAGTTCCACCCAGTTCGTCGGGATCACCCCATTTGCCAGCAGGTGTTCTGTTAACAATAAATTCATTCATGGGATTTCCGCCCACACGAATAGGTGCTGTCTGGTCGGTTGCAAAGTAGCCGGGACCTATACCGTTGGCCTGAATATTAAATTTAGCCCATTCTGTAGCCATATTCCGTGTAAGCATTTTTAAACCGCCCTTTGCAGCAGCATAAGCACCTACAGTATCTCTTCCCAGTTCACTCATCATTGAACACATATTGATAATCTTTCCGGGAGCTTTTCTTTTTAGCATGCTTTTTACCACATGCTTTGAAAGAATAAATGTGCCGGTCAAATTGGTATTCAATACCTCCTGCCATTCATTTACTTCCATATCCACCAGTGGAATACGCTTAATGATGCCGGCATTGTTTACTAAAATATCCACCGGGCCCACTTCCTTTTCAATTTTACCAAGTACTTCCACAACCTGGTTTTCTTCATTCACATCAAGCATATATCCATAAGCCACCAGGTTTTCATTTTTATAAACCTCCAGAGCTTTGTCAAGTTTTTCCCTGGAAGAATGAGAAGTAACAATAAGTTGTGCCCCGGCATGTCCCAGTGCTTTTGCTATGGCCATCCCAAGCCCGTGCGTTGCTCCCGTTATAAGTGCAGTTTTTCCGGTAAGGTCAAATAGATTTTTATTCATGGTTTATTATTTGGTTTAGTATACCGGTTAATATACTAAATATCATATAATAACCGGCATTTACAATTATATCAGTAAATAAACTACCTGAAATTTAATTCAGCGAGATCAATTAACGGAGTTCTGTCGGTGCACAACCGTCCATATCACTATAATCCAGGTTTTCACCTGCCATACCCCAGATAAAGATATAATTACTGGTTCCGGCAGCTGAATGAATTGACCAGGACGGAGAA
>DASQZP010000710.1:0-2447 GCA_035638655.1 Bacteroidales bacterium | reverse complement strand
TTTTACAGAGAAACGTACCGGGTAGTTTTTCAACTACAATTTTAATATAGAAAATTCTAATATTTCTTGTCAACACATTTTTTATTTAAAATATATTTTCTATATTAATCCACTATACATGGTCGTATAGAGAGTGTTATGTGCCAAGCATAACCATTTCAACTACATACCCTGACATTTTACCGGAGTGTCAGGGTTTTTTTATGCCTATCTGTAAAAGTTTGTAAATTAATATTAGAATCGTTGCTAAATGAATAGATCTGAAATAATTTATAAGTGGATTAATAATTAAACACTATAAGTAGGTATGACACAATTTGATACAGTAAAACGACAAGTTTTAAACCATCCTCGTAATAAGTATGTTACTTTTGTTGAAGATCCGCATTCCTATCTTCGACATTGGGATGATAGGCCAGCAGAAACCTACCAAGGTATTACTTCATTGATTGGAGAATATGCTCCTTTTGATCGTATGGGTATAGCCTATGGATATGCTAATAAACACAACATGACGGTTAAAGAAGTTTTAAAAGAATGGAATCAATCTACTGTGATCGGACACACTATTCATAAGGAATTAGAAGAGGTAGGATTAACTGGTAAAACATCAGAAATGATGGAAGTGAATAATGTATATAATTTTTTAAAAACAAATAACTTTCGACCAATAGCTTTTGAATGGGTGGTATGTGATGATAATATCAAGAAAGCTACAGCTATCGATTTAGTTACTTATCATGTTCCCACCAATCGTATTGTGTTGATGGATTATAAAACCAGTAAAAGAATTGATTATAAACCTTTTAAGAATAAAAGGGGTAAACCCAAAATGATGGAATATCCATTAACACATCTTCCTTCTGTAAATTTCTACAAATACTCATTGCAGCTTTGTATAGAGATTAAATGGTTAAAAGAACTTTATTTTAAAAATAACTCAGATATGAAAATCGCCCCCTATGGATATATTCTCCATATAAAGGGCGATCATTTTAAAGCTCATAGAACAATCAATTTAGAATTTGATATTGATCGTTTATATCAATGGGAATTGAATTAAATAATTACATCTTAAATAACTTTAAAACTAAATCTATTATTTCATATGTTATCAAAAAACTCATTCCCAGATTCATTAATATTACTAATAAAATTAGTACCATACCATTGAAAGTTTAAGTTAAAGTTAACTTTCATTCCCGAAATCAATATATGTAAATAAACTTTTAAAATTCAATTTAATTATGGTAAAGCATCGTATAGTATTCTCAATAGATAACGATTTCAGAAATTTCACCGTTCAATTTGCTAAAATAGCTGAAAGTTTAGGAATTGAATTACATGATGCTGATTATCAAAATGGTTTCCGGGATGTTAAAGATCCACGAACAGGTAACTCATTACTTCAGAAATGTTATGCTGATCCTTTATACGCTTCGAAACTATTCTATGAAGCACCTATAGTTGAAGAAGGAATATACATTTATGAACAAATGGTTAACTTTCTATCTAATCACGCAAATTTTTACTTTTATGCAAAAGTACATCAATTAACCAATAAACGACTGAATATGGCGTGGTTAGACAAATATAAAATGTTGGAAGGAAATCAAATTTTTTTCCGTAAAAATGTATTGGATATACCAGCCAATATGATCGTGACTGCCAGTTTAAGCGATTGTAATAAATATATCCTAAATAAACGATCCGCTATGTTAATAAAAATGCCTTTTAATCAGGGCAACACTATTCATCCAAGTATTCATATTGCCGACAACATAGCCGATGCCTATAATGAAATTATCAACTATGTAAGGAATTATTAAAATGGAATTCACCCCTATATTCTTTGATTCTGAATTTACCGGGCTTACTAAAGATGCAAGCTTATTATCTATTGGATTTGTGACCTTAGATTCCCGGTATCATTTTTATGTAGAATTTCCATGGCCTTTGCAATGGGGACCTAATGAATGGATGCAAAATAATGTGGTTGCGAATTTTTCATTTAGAAAAGAAACCTATCAATTACAAGGTATTGATGGTGGTCACACTATGCCTCCTGAACCAACAGATGAATCTATTATTGAAGCAGGTATCTTTAAATCGTGGTTTAGACCTTTCTTTTTACATTGGTTAGAAATGGTGAACAATACCCCTTTTATTTTTCCTGATCAGAGGCAATTTTTATTTATTTCGGATTGTGCTGCTTGGGATTGGATATTATTTACTGATTTAATTACACAAGGGAAATCTGCGTTGGATCTACCGGATCAGATTCATCCGGCAGTGTATGATATCAATACTGATCTTCATCGTATATTCGGAAATGGATTTGAACAAGACCGGGCTGAATTAGTGGGTATGAAAAAAACTACAAAACATAATGCATTGGAAGATGCTAAAGTGATTCGAGAAACTTATTTATGGATTCAGGAATACGA
>DASQZP010000709.1:0-4121 GCA_035638655.1 Bacteroidales bacterium | reverse complement strand
ATAGTTAACAACAAAAACAAATCTATGAAATTTTTCCCGTTAATAAAATCCTTAACTGTCTATTTATGAATCTAAAGCCTCATAATTGAAGAAAATAAGACTTTAAAATATAGATTATCTGCATATTAATTAATTTCATTTTATATGTGATATTTGTCATTTTTTTTGTCCTGGCAGAAGATAAATCTCCTAATCAAAGCCCAATATTCCGACGTATCTTGTTAAGTGGAGACAATGATATTATCTATAATATTGATCTTAAGCTATGTATTAAATATTGACAGTTTATTCTATAGCAGTTAATCAGAAAATTTAATTTACATCAACAGGTTTATGTTTGACAACACGTTGTTTTTAATGGTTGCCTTTAACATATTAAATTAAAACCCTAATCTAAACATTTGGAATGCAGTTGAGCTGTTCAGGAAAATTAAAGAAAATTACTTTGTCTCCGCTGTTTTTATGTTTTGTAAATAATTATGGTATACAGCTTTAATAATTCATCAGAAAGCATGAAAATGTGGTCAATCATACAGTCTAATATTCCGTATAAAATCTACCAACTCATTAAATTAAATGAATATCCATTTAATCTTGATCAAAAAATCATAAAATAATTTGCAAAATATAAAAAATGTTTCTTACATTTGTAGTGTATTAGATTAGTAGTACACTAAAACATTCGGAAAATGGTACAAATAGAAAATTTAACATTCGGTTACCGTAAAAACAAGACATTGTTTAAGGAACTGAATTTACAGTTGAAGCCCGGAAATATCTACGGATTACTGGGCAAAAACGGAGCAGGAAAAACCACACTGCTTAAGATTGTTGCAGGCCTGGTATTTCGTGGCTCAGGAAACTGCAGTGTCGAAGGATTTAACTCTGAAAAACGAATCCCTGAAATGCTGGAAAATATTTATGTGCTCCCCGAGGAGTATTCCCTGCCACCCCTGAAAATAAAAAAATATGTGGCATTGAATGCTCCGTTCTATCCCCGTTTTGATCATGATCAGATGAAAGCACTGCTGGATGAATTCAAACTGGATGAAAATAACCGTCTGAATCAAATGTCGTACGGGCAGAAGAAAAAATTCCTGCTGGCCTTTGGTTTAAGTACAAACGCAAAGCTATTGCTGATGGACGAGCCAACAAACGGTCTGGATATCCCATCAAAAAGCCAGTTCAGAAAAGTCGTAGCCTCTTCGTTCACGGACGAAAAGATACTGGTTATTTCCACTCACCAGGTAAGAGACCTGGAAAGCCTGATCGACCCCATAATAATCATTGATGAGGGCAAAATCATATTCAACCAAACTGTTGAAAGCATAACCAACCGGTTAACTTTTGAAACAATGTCGAAGGTTGACGAAGCGAAGCCTCCCCTTTATGCTGAAGAAATATTCGGAGGCCAGGCTGCGATCATGCGTAATGAAACAGGCAGGGATACCAGGCTGGATCTGGAGCTGCTTTTTAACGGCGTGATCAGTAACCATACCTTAATTAATAAAGAATTTGAAAACTAGTATACCATGAAATCATCAAACGTTTTTAGTATCAACAGATTTATTCTGCTTATCCGGCGACAGGTATTATCAGGTACCAGCATTCTGTTCATCGCATTCGGCGCCATTACCGGGCTGATGCTGCTTATCAGCGGACTGGTAGCCTATTTTTCTCCGGAAGACCTGGCAGATCTGACAAACCTCTACTATGTAGCCATGTTCCTGGGCGGATACATCTATACAAGCAATACGTTCAATGAGCTACATAATCCGCAACGAAGCTACCGTTTTCTTACTTTACCGGTCTCAACCTTCGAGCGGCTGGCAAGTGCCTGGTTATTAAGTGCAATACTCTTTCCGATAGTGGCAATTTTTGCCATGGTCATCGTGGTGTTTCTGAGTAACCTGATCATTAATCTCACGGTAGATCCGGATGCTTTCTCAAATATTTTCTCACACACAACATTAATTCTGATCGGGATTTATTTTGTGACCCAGACCGTGTTTTTGCTGGGAGCGATATACTTCAGAAAGCATAATTTTCTTAAAACCTTGCTGGCGCTGTTTGTGGTATATTTTGCCATAAGTATCTATGTATCCCTGGCAGGACTGATCATTTTCAGACCCTGGGAATATCAGTTTTCTTCATTCAACCAGCTACCTACATCCCGGCTGGAACATTTCTTTGTAGAGCTGTTTCCGCAGGTAATGAAAATTATCTTCTGGTATGTACTGGCACCATTCTTCCTGGTTGTAAGTTATTTTAGTCTAAAAGAAAGGCAGGTGTAACCATGGAATTCAACGAAAATCAAGCAATCTATTTGCAAATTGCCGATTATTTCTGCGAAAACATATTACAGCGGAAATGGCAGAAGGGTGAAAAGATCCCTTCAATCAGAGAAATAGCAGTAAAAGTCGAAGTAAATCCCAACACAGCCATGAGAACATATAATTATTTGCAGGACAAAGGAATTATTTTCAACAAAAGAGGCATCGGTTATTTTGTATCCGATGATGGATATGGAAAAACGCTCGAACTAAAAAAAGAACAATTTATCAACGAGGACCTGCCACAAATGTTCAGGTTGTTCGATTTGCTTCAATTCAGTTTTGACGACCTGAAAAAGTATTACGAGGAATATAAAAAATCTCAGTCAAACTAGCTGAATGATAATCAGAAAAGCATAAATGCATATCAATAAAAAATAATACAAATGAAAACAAGCAATAAGATATTACTTGGCGCCTTAATTCTGATCCTCATTTCTGCCACGGTAATGATGATTATAGTAAAAGCCAACCTGAACGGTGAAACCGGTGGCATGGTCAGTGGTAATAAACATGCAATTACGCAGACAAGGGATGTTCAGAATTTTCAGAATATTGAAGCCAAAGGCGGAATAAAGCTAAAGTTGACGCAGGGTGCCACAACTGCAGTAAAAGTTGAGGCAGATGATAATCTGATTGACATGATCTCCACTGAGGTAAGAAATAATAAATTATACATCTCACTGGACAGGAACATCAGGCACTATGAAGCGCTCAATGTATATGTTACTTTTGACACACTGTATAATTTAACATTGCAGGCAGGTGTACAGGCAACCAATACAGATACATTAAAGTTTGGTGATCTGGATTTTGACGTATCCAGTGGTGCAGGTGCAGAAATGAATTTATTGGCTGAAGACCTGAACCTGAATGTCAGTTCAGGTTCCAGGGTAACGCTCAGCGGAAAAACCAATCAATTCCGGGTAGATAACAGTTCAGGAGCCATTGTGAATGCCTCCCGGCTGGAAGCAGTCTATTGCAGGGCAAGCAGTAGTTCAGGAGCAAATACCCGCATATGGGTTACCAAAGAATGCAGCATTGATGCCAGCAGTGGCGGAAGGATAAAATATGCCGGTTCACCGCAGATCAAAGATATGGACATTTCATCCGGCGGATCGGTCTCCCATGAAGACTAAATAGTGTCTGTCAATAAAGTCCAGGTGTCTGGATCAAAATGTTCGAGAACAAGGCGTGCAAAAATTTTAATCCGCAGTATACTAATGTATATGAGGAATTAAAATTTTTGTAACAACGCAGTTATCGGACATTATGGACAGACACTAAATAAGAAGCAGCTGAACCAGCCCTACGTTCATTCGTCATGCTGATTCAGCTGCTTTTCTTTTTCTCCGTCAGCAAGAAAAATTTTTCCTTTTATCCTGTCCATGTCCTTTTTCAATAAAGCAACAGTGCGGTATAGCTCATCTTTGGGCACAACAGGATCGGGTATTTCCGAACTGATAAAATTCACAAACTGCCATACTTCCTTGATCTCTGTAACAGGCACATCGTAAGGTTCATAAATTGGATTGAGTGAATAAAGTGTAAGCTTGAATTCCGATTCAATAAGATTTTCCACAATCTTAAAGACGATTCCTTCATCCAGCGTAAAAATGATGTATGCGTGCCCGCTGACAATGCGGCTCCAGTCCTGCAGGTATTCACCGGTTATCCAGCTTCCATCGGGAATGGGATACATTGAATCACCACGAATCTGAAAAGTGCGGTATTTCTTCTGCTCAGATAGAAAAGGCAGCCTGAATGAAGGCAATTCCCTGATGTATT
>DASQZP010000708.1:0-4884 GCA_035638655.1 Bacteroidales bacterium | reverse complement strand
TCATTTCCTGATTTGCTTCACCCTCAGGAACGGGTTTGATTGCCAGCCGGACCCGCAAGATCTCACGAACGCGCTGGTTGATCAACTCCTCAGAAACCAGTCCGGCTTTTACTGAATCAAGCAATGCTTTTCCCAGGAATTTTTTATCGGGCATTTCCACGTTCAGTCCGTTTTTGATGGCATGTACAGTGCTGTGTGTACCACCCCAGTCGGAAATAACCATTCCGGCAAATCCCCAATCGTCGCGTAATATTTTATTGAGCAGTACATCGTTTTCGGAACACCACCAGCCGTTTACTTTGTTATAGGCGGCCATTACTCCGTAAGCATCAGCTTTTTCCACGGCGGCTCGGAAAGGGGGCAGGTAAATTTCATGCATGGCACGTTCATCAACAATGACATTTACCTTTCCGCGATTGTTCTCCTGATTGTTAAGCGCGTAATGCTTCAGACAGACAGCCACTCCATTATCCTGCACTCCTTTGGTATAACCAACTGCCAACGTTGCACTTAAGAAAGGATCTTCGCTCAGGTACTCATAGGTCCGGCCGCCGGTAGGGATCCGTTGTATGTTTATAGCGGGACCCAAAATCATGTCTTTACCACGCAGACGTGCTTCATGAGCCATAGCCGTACCATAGGCGTAAGCCAGATCAGGGCTCCAGGTAGCAGCCAAAGCTGAACCAGTCGGGAAAAAAGTGGCTTTGTCATTTTCCCATCCCAGTGAAGCCCATCCGTCTGGCTCCAGTTCTTCGCGGATACCAAATGGACCGTCGGCATATTTAATATCTGCTATGCCCAGTCGTTCTACACCTGCGGATACAAACATGTGTTTGGCATGCAGCATGTTAATTTTTTCCTCAAGTGTCATCTTACCGATGATGCTGTCTGCCTGTTTATCATACTTTAAAAGTGCTGAATGGTGCGTTTGTCCATTCGTACAGCCGGCCAGCAAGCTGATTGCAAATGCTAAGATTGTTGTAGTGATTGTTCTCATGAGTGTTAGTTGTTGCTTTTATTTTATGGAATGTGAAGTTTTTTGCGTACTGAATTTTGCTTAAAAATATAAATTTCCCGGGTAATTCCTGTCCTGAGTTTAAGTAATTATAATTCCCATACCAAAGAGCCTATTGAAATTCAATTAAGTCCTCACTCATTATTCAGACCTTTGCCGTAATCCTTACGTGCAACTAGTTTAACTTATACTTATAGTCAGGCAGATACGAGGTTCTCATCTCTAAGCTCGAAACCTATTATTTTTTACTTATATAAAAATTTACTCCTTTTCTAAAAAATAATCCCCCTTTTTCCTCTATCAGGTTATTTACTTTGAAGTCTTATTTATGATTGCCGTAATCATTAAATAACCAGAATATAAATGACACAATTATTTCACAATTTAATTTAAGGGAGAAAAATCGAATAATTCCAGATTTAAAAACCAATATATTTTTACAGCAAATACTTACACTAAAATAAATGTATGTCTAACTTTTAACTATTGCACTCATGAAAAAAATTTCTACTTTATTAAGTATTTTATTACTATCTGCTGCAGCTTTATTTGCTCAGACGGATATTCCTTCGGGATATGAATCTATTTACAATGTTGTGGGTGAAACAGCTCTCGCACCAGATACCGCTGACGCCCAATCTACTTTAAAATTATTAGGTCCTACAGCGAATTGGAATAGTGACATCTATGATTTTACAGCCTACAGGTATATAGATGTAAAATTAAGGTTTCACCAGGCCGACACCACTAAACAAGTTGCACTTAGGTATTACGCTGATGGAAACATTAATGTGGATTTGATTGACTTGCCCGCCGGAGAAGATACAACGTATGTTATACGCTTAAATCTTCCGGACTATGCAAGAGCCGACGATTCTGTTATTTTTGGTGGAATCTGGCTGTATAACGGTGCATCTCACTGGAGTTTTTCTTATACAGGGGAACCGGCAACAGAACCAATTATAGTTGAATATGTAGCCATTAAGAAAAAGACTGATATTCCTGAGGGTTGGGTTTCTTTATATTCGATTAAACCCAATGATTATGAGAAAGCACCATATGTGGTGGATGCTCAGACTGTATATCAACTTTCAGGACCGGGATCTAACTGGGATAAGGTAGTTTCATATGATATTACAAACTATGATACCTTAGCCATTAAATTAACTTATCATAAGGCAGATATCGGAAAAGAAGTGGCTGTCCGTTTTGCTGTAAATGCATCAGGAACAGTTAATAAAATCATGGAAACCCTGCCCGATGTTCCTGACACAACATACATAATAAAAGTTGGTATTGCAGATTATGCTGATGACAATGGACAGGTTGGTCTTGGTGGTTTGCTTTTATACAATGGCGCATCTCACTGGAGTATCACGTATACCGATCCTGCAACATTGCCTGTAACAATTGATTATGTGGCATTAAAAACTCTTCCAGTAGAGGGTATTGCTATAGCTGCCAAAGATACGGCGCAGTCTCAGAACATATCTTTTGGTCTTTCAACTCAACTGAATGCGGTATTTACTCCCGTAAACGCAACAAATCAGGCTGTTTTATGGTCAAGTGCTGACACGACCATGGCTACGGTTGATGACAATGGATTGGTTACTGCCAAACAAATGCCGGGTGATGTTGTAATTACCGCTACATCTGTTGAAGATAATAGTTTTACAGCCACTTATACAGTTAAAATTACCGGTTCGCAGGTAAATGTTACAGGAATTTCACTTGCCGGGGATACAATAAATATTAAAATTAATTTTGACGGAACCGCTGATTATACTATTGAACCCGAAGATGCCAGCTTAAAAACTGTTAACTGGGTGAGTACTGATACAACTGTTGCCAAAGTAGATGAAAAAGGATTTATCACAAGTATTGAGGCTGGTTATGCCAAACTTATTGCAACAACAGAAGATGGCGGATTTAAAGATTCATGTATATTACATATAATCGGATATAAGGATATTCCAAACGGATATGCATCCATTTACTCCCTGGTATATAACCTGGAAGGTACACTGACTAAAATGGATACCATCTCCGGTACACCGGGGGCAGATGTTCCAGGATTGTTTGCTACAAAAAGAAATGACGCAACAGCTTCATTACTGGGTCCGCAGTGGTACTGGAACGAAAATGATAAATATGTTGATGTATCAGCGTATACAGAGCTGAAGGTTGCCGCCGCCTTCAGAAAGGAAGATGTGGGCAAAGATTTTCTTTTCAGATATGCTTTTTCAGGAACAGATACCAGTATAATCGTTAACAGAACAGTTACAATTGATCAGGAAGAAATGGTTATTGTCGTTGATCTTAATAATGATACTGCTGATATTGACGGCTTAAAACATCTGGGTGCCATTAAATTAGCAGAAGCAAATTCCGGAACACTTGATGTGGTTATAGATTATATTGCAGTTAAAAAAGCATCTTTAAGTAGCGAAGCACGTCTTTCAGGAATTAAATTAAATGATATAGGTTTATTTGGCTTTAATTCAGATACCTATTCCTATACTTTAAGTGTTCAGTCATCAAGCCTTACAGTTACAGCTACACCAATGGATGAAAATTCTTCGGTACAAATAACCAATGATGGTGTTATTGATTTATCTGGTGGCAGCGTTACTGTTACAATTACTGTCACGGCCGAAGATGGAACAACTGCAGAATATATTCTTAACTTATCCGGAACAACAGGCGTAGACAATAATGTGGTATCGGATGAAATGAAAGTCTATCCTACCATATCAAATGGATCATTTAAGGTTGAATTTAAACAAAAGCCGGGATCAATAACTGTATTTGATATTACTGGTAAGGTTGTTAAACAAAAAGCGGCTCATGATTTAATTGAAGAGATCAATTTAACTCCGGGCATGTACTTTATCAGGCTTGAAAGTAACAGCGTGAGCAAAATAGTTAAAGTTATCAGCACGAATAGATAGTACAACAGATAAGGTAAACTAAAAGCCGGGGGCCTCCTGCCCCGGCTTTATTTACAGTTGCACTTAATGGTTATGTATAAAGTGCTTTATTAAAAAAATACTCAGGTACAGATATCAATCTCAAGATTACCTTCATTAAAATTTAATTACACGAAAATTTGAGAATTCAATGAATCCTCTGCGGTTAAATAACCAATACCATTTAAAAAAGATTATTTGATCATGGCAAGCTACCTGCCCGCCCAGGACAGGCGCACATCTGACAAATGAAAATTAATATATAAACAGATGAAACAAAAATTCACATTAATTATTCACAAGAAAACGATTAACATAGCTCCCAAAAAGGTATTATCGCTAATTCTTGTTTTTTTTATGGTTGCTCTTGTTAACCCTGCTGTATTTGGCCAGGACGTAAGAGAAATACAGGGAACGGTGCTTGATATGGAAGGAAATCCAATAATTGGGGCATCAGTATATATAAAAGGAACTTATAAAGGTACTGTAACTGATTATGATGGTAAATTTTCTTTAAAAGTTCCTGTTGAAGGAGAACAAATATTGGTCGTGTCATTTGTAGGAATGATAACGCAGGAAATAAAAATAGGCTCTTCAGATCATATTGAGGTTAACCTTAAAGAAGATATTACTCAACTCGAAAGTGTTGTTGTTGTGGGTTATGGCAAGCAAAAAAAGAAAAGTATTGTTGGTTCCATAACACAAACCGATAATGCAACACTTGAGCGGGCAGGAGGTGTTAATAATTTAGGAAGGGCTTTAACGGGTAATCTGCCTGGTGTAATCACCACTACTTCAACAGGTATGCCAGGTGCAGATGAGCCAAAAATTGTTATTCGCTCACGAAGTTCATGGAACAACAGCGATCCGCTGATTCTTGTTGATGGAGAACAAATATTG
>DASQZP010000707.1:0-2504 GCA_035638655.1 Bacteroidales bacterium | reverse complement strand
CATAATTATCTGGCTCAAACCAAACTCCGTTAAGATTTTCGCCTTAAAAAAAGTTTATCACAGAAAATCCTGACAGCGTCGGATTTGTAGCCAATTATTAAGAATCTGTTTGCAAGTTATTTCTCGGTTTTAAAGTTTTATAGTGCCGGCTTTCCCCATGCTAAAAGACAGGGTATAAAAGAATTAATAAACTATCTGGCAAAGTTTAAGAATTAATCTCCCTTATTTATGCAAACTTCCCGAGAATAATTTAATCTTTTCTTTTAGACAAAAACAAAAAATTTAGAAGTACTTGAAATAAACAAAAAATCCCCCTCAAAAGAACATTAACAAAACTCAAAACACAATAATCTCAGACGCTAATACAAAAGATTAATAAGTTGTTTTATCGACAAAATATTTTCTAAAAATCCTGATAATTGAATGTCATATTTGAAAATCTACTTTGATCTTCTCCTGCCTTAAAATGAGGATTAAAAATAACATCCATCCAATAAGAATCTATTGCTCCTGGACTAGTCAATTTTGTACTTGTTTCTGCAATTGTTTTGTTCGACCAATTATTGTTGACAACCTCATAAGAAAAACCTTCAACTGCAAGAGCCCCTTCGTGTTCAATAGTAGTTGAATCCTGCGCAGGAGCATCTGTGTCTAAATCATATTCTATCCAAGTATGCGCACCATTTTCTACACCCCCAGAAATATCTTCATTGGTGGTTGCAAGAAAGTTATTATTATAATGCAAAGGTTTACTTCCTGGTTTAACCGGATTTATAACCCACCAACCCTTCCCAGAATGATTGCTGTTTTGAACAGAATCTTGATATATGTTCAAAGATTTTCCACCAGCATTTACTCGTGAATTACTTAATCCTTCTATAACTTTTTTTGCTATATCTATTTCCTTTTTGTCAAAGTGCACTGTGTCCTGGGGATTGTATTTGACCAAAGAAACATTATTCACATTATTTTTTATCAATCCACCGGCAGAATTGGTCCATGCAAAAAAACTATTAGCTTGGTTTGGATTATACAATGCATTTTGATAACCAACTACATTGTTATAAGGAATAACACCAACAACCTTTTGACCATCTTTAAATTTAGAAAAAACTTTACCGACAAAACTCCCACTTGGTGCTGGAGCATCTACAAAAACTTGAACAATTCCGTATTTCTTCATATTTCTTCCATAACCATACGCATCAGCAGCAGGATAATTAATCAATTTTCCTTCACCCATCTTTATCCAAAGCCCCATATAATTATTAGCTAATAAGCTGTCAGTCCTGTCTTTAAGCATAATTTCTGCTTCATTATTGCTTCCTGTTTCAAAGGCTGTTCTTCCAATTGAATCCGTTAACTTCTTTCCATTCAAAACAACAATATTGTTATACGGAACATAAACTCCAGCTGAATCAATACCAACTTCCCCGACTCCGGGTTTTTTAACACCCATGTTCTTGAAATCTGCAACACTTATAATTTTGTCAACATGGTCCATTACTTTAACTTCAAGATTTTGAGAATTTGTCAAACCCGTTTTGTTGTCTTTTACATTTAAAGAAATACTTCCTTTTTCATCCTGATTTACTTTCCCCGCCTTGTAATCAACTTCATTAGAGTTTAAAGAAGTTGAAAGGTAAGCTGAATTGTTTGTTGCAGAAAGGTAGCTCACTTTATCCCCATTCGTTGCCGTGTCCGGCAAGGAAAACTTGCCCGTAGACATCTCATCAACAATCATCTTAGTTAAATCAACAACAGGGGGTTTGGGCTGGGGTTGAACGTATTTTACGGTTAAATCTGCACTTTGCCGGGTCGTATCCGTCCCATCACTGACCAGATACGTAACGCCCTTGATTGTCGAGTCCTGGCTCACCGCCGGGGCGGTCCAGGTGACTTTACCGGCACCCGAAACGGTAGCACCGCTCAGTTTTTGCACGCCATAACTTAGGTTATCCCCGTCCGGATCACTGGCTTTAATCTGGTAAGTCCGTGTGGAATCTTCGGTAATTTTCGATGGAGGAGTGGAGTTAATGACCGGGGCGTGATTGGCTGTTCCTGCCGGCGGGGGTTGCACCCGGACCGGGTTATTTTTTTTGCTGCAGGATGCCAGCAGGGCGGCAGCGAACAGCAGCGCACCGGAAAGGGTTAGGTTAATATGTCGTCGGTTTCCTCTCACAAGATCCGTTATTTCCTATCAGATTACAGAAATTTGAGAACAGATACCACTTTAATTCATCGTTCTGGTGGTAATGGAAGCATATAACCGGCGCATTAAGCGGACGTTTTTCTCTTAGCCTTTTTGACGTTTGGGTTCGGTTTTTTCGTTTTGTCTGTTAAATTACAAATCAAAAACGCCGCTTATGCGCAGGGTCGTTAGTGGCAATTAATTCAAAACCTATAATCATGGACAAAAAAGCAATTAAAGATGAAATTTTAAAAATAATTACTGATGCTGGGAAAGAAATTACTGCTGATGAAATATTCGAAAAATTAAAAGC
>DASQZP010000706.1:0-3633 GCA_035638655.1 Bacteroidales bacterium | reverse complement strand
TTGATCATTATAATTTACCGACATACTATTCATCCAATCATAGTGAGGCGGTAAATGATCTAAAAAAGAATCACCAAATCAGTGGCTCGGGGACTATACCGGTCAAAGATTTAATAAAGATGATGGTCCGGTCGAATGATTTGGCGGCTTCGGATTGCCTTTACTTCATCTTAGGGACCGATAATGTTGCCAATATTCCAAAGAAACTAAATACAACAAATATAGATCCACCTCTCCCATGGTCGGGACAGGTCATATTATGGAAAGCTTCTCTATACAATCAAAAGCCCATCGATCGACTACATTATTTGCAAGAATTACCGGGGAAAAAATATCGACAATTAGCCTTGCAAAACGCCATAAAACTGGCAAGTAATGTTAATTATCGTGAGAAAGTCTATAATGCATTTTCCAAAAACGGATTGGGGCTCCTTTTCTCCTATGAAAAAAACGCTTATCAACTCACGCCAAAAGCGACGCCACGTGCAATGGCCCATTTACTATATCGGATGAACAAGGACTCATTGATTAATCCCGGTGTATCTAAAATGATAAAAAAGTCTCTGCAATGGTCATTCGATACACCATCCCTGAAAAAACAGATCAATTACTACGGTGGACTCTTTGATTCGAGAATAGGAATGCTTAACGGCATAGATATTGGTAATTTAAAAAACTCGGGGACAACCAGAATGCAGGTTATCTATTTAAACCATGTACCTGTTTCCCTTTGGATGCATTTGAGCAGCGAATTTACCAATCAGACCATGCAGCGCGAATTGATTTGGAAACCTGAATTTTACCATTACACGTACCGAAAGTTGATGAAATAGCAATAAAATAGCTAACTTAAACAATAACAAATATATTCAATTGAATTTATAAATAGATTGAACATCAAATTACAGTCGATTAAATTGGACGGAGGCTTGAATCTGATATTTATTTTCAGACTATGCCCTATTCAATTCTTATAAACCATCAAAGTTTTAATAGCGAATGAACTGGAAGAAATTATATCACCTTATTTGGCTTTTACCTGCATACTTATTGTTTCTGGGTGTCCAACAAACCATGGTTTATTTCGGTGTTCAACACACCTATAAAAACGGACATAGTTATGTCGCCAAGGTAGATTATTATCGCATTAATAACTTACAGGCCCAAACCAACGGTGTTGTAATATTATCTTTCAATACAAAAGAAGGAAATCAAATCCGGCAGAAATTGACTTTACCGGTTCAAATGGCCGAAGAAGTTCAGGATTATACGAATATTCCCATCCGTTACCTTGAGAGTAGTTTTGAACCCATCGTAATGATCCCGACATATTCCTTCCAAAAAAATATGACCTTAATCGATATCGGTATTATTATCATATCTGTATTAATTACTGTTGGAATAGCTTTATACGTTGAGCGATATTTTGCAAAAAGAGAAAAAGAAGGCAGGCCCGATAGTTTAACTGCGGAGATAACAGACAACTGATATTGTGCAAACATCTGAAACTGATAAAGGCACCCTTTATTTACTCCCTAACACACTCGGACGTACTCCGGAAAATAATACAATACCGGATTATGTATTAAATATAGTCCGCAGTTTGGATGTACTTATCGTCGAAAATATACAGACAGCACGTAAATACCTGCAATGGGTTGGAGAAACCATTCCTGAGTATGAAATTCTTTTTTTTGAACTTAACAGGCATACCAAATCTGAAGATATCATAGATTTCATTCAACCATTAAAAGAGGGTAAAGATATCGGCATTTTGTCAGAAGCGGGTTGTCCGGGAGTAGCCGATCCCGGGTCATCTGTAGTAAAAATGGCTCATAACCAGGGTTTCAAAGTAGTACCATTAGTCGGACCCAATTCTATTTTAATGGCATTAATGGCTTCCGGGTTGAATGGGCAGTCTTTTACTTTTTGGGGATATTTACCGATTAACAGTGACGAACGAATCAGGAAACTTAAGGATTTGGAGGAAATATCAAGATATCAGAATCAAACCCAGATTTTCATGGAGACCCCATTCCGAAATATGGAACTTCTTAAAGATATTCTCCATAACTGTGATCCCAATACCTATCTTTGCACTGCCACGGATATTACCCTGCCCAACGAATTCATTATTTCGAAATCCATTACAAAATGGAAAAATGACCTATTACCTGAACTGGACAAACGGCCAACGATATTCCTGATCTATTCAGCTGAACAAGTTCGTCAGGTTAAAACTACCGGCAAAAGGCGAAAAAAAAGAAAACATTAAAAAAGTCCCGGTCTATTCAACCGGGACTTCCCCAGATTCATAATAAATGTCAACAAATAATAATACTACTAAACAATATTTGCTGTTGCCCCCGCTTCTTGTAGCAGGTTAGCCAATTCGTCATTCTTTGTAGCTCTTGCATGATCAAGAGCCGACCACCCCCTATCATCCAGAACATTAACATCTGCACGATGCGAAATTAGCATCTGTACAATTTCGGAATGATTTTTTTCCACAGCCCAATATAACGCACTGGTGCCCCGATTATCACGAAGATTTACATCTGCATTGTGCTCAAGTAAAATATTTACGATATCGAGGTGACCATGTTTCGAAGCTTTCAAGAGGGCTGTTCTGTTGTGTTCATCGGTAACATTCACATTGCCACCATTGCTAAGATAGGATAAAACTTTCCCGACGTCGCCGTCTTCGGCATCATCGAGGAACTGTTGCTCATTCATAGGCTGTCCTCCAGCTAAAAATTTGAATGATAGTTTACACTTATATTGTACTGTATTACAAGGTGTTTAGCAACAGAAATTTTGCTAAAAATAAAATTAATATAAGTTATTATTTCTCATTTGTTTATAATACTATCAACCAATACCTCGAATACAGAACCGGCGCCCTTTCCAGGTAGTATTCCTACAGCATCATGGAAGACAATAATTTAGCGTGATTCCAAGAAATTATTTATAAAAATGATCACTAAAACAGTTTACTAAAATTGAATAAAATTTTCTCTTTTAGTCACGCCTAATCAATTTTAAAAAGGGTCTTTTTCTCAATTAATATTTTTTTATTGAAAGTGCTGTAAGGTTATTCCTTTTTTTGTGTCTTTTTACATAGAGGTTACGAAACAAATGATTGAAGGGTGTAAAAACACTCATAAACAAGTATAAATTTATATCAATGATCAGGTAATAAAGTGTTGATATTTGGAAGAAACAATCAATTACAGAATCTATACTTTGGGGGATTCCTTAAAATTAATCATATTCTGACCACTCGTTTTATACTATTGCTATATAGATAATTATCAAACATTTATGATAATATAACTTTAAAAAAAATTCTACACTGACTAAAAAAAGATTAGTACATTTTAAAATGATGTCTTGACTTAAAAATTGGGGTAGTGATATATAAAACCAAAATGCAGGTTAGAAAATCGCGGAATGGTATTTGGGTAAAGGTTTATGAAACGAAATCCTGTAATGATCAGGATTTGCTAGAATTCGAATGTATCGTTTCCCGGTTAACGCTGGTTAAATAACAGCAGCCGGGATGATATAATAAACAGGGTCTGAGCCCTTTATTTTACGACCAAACCAAAGCGGTGATTTTTATGAGAGATA
>DASQZP010000705.1:0-2614 GCA_035638655.1 Bacteroidales bacterium | reverse complement strand
TTCAAGCTGCGACATTTGCGTAGCAGCATCACCAACCACAATATAATACATATGGTCAGTTGGCAGGTATTTTTGGGCAAGTTCTTTATGTCTTTCCGGGGTCATATTTTTCACGATTTCTTCGCGTTTTTTAATATAATCCGACGGCAAATTATAAGCACTCATATCCTCCAGCATACCAACAAGCGAATAAAGTGTCTCAAATTTGCGGGCATTTGATTTGATGAGAGAATTTTTGGTGAAGTTCAAATCTTCATCACTGATTCCGTTACGATATTTTTCCATTTCATCTTTAAATATTTCAACAGATTCAAGTGTTGAATTTGAGCGAACAGCAGAAGAAGCAACAAATTCGCCATATCTTTTGGTGCCATCAAAATATGATCTTGCCCCATAGGTAAATCCTTTTTCTTCCCTAAGAATCAAATTCAGGATGCCATTAAAACTACCCCCCAGTTTGTCATTCATTACAGTGGCAGCATAGTATTCATCATTTGTTTTTGGAATAGAGAGGCAACCGATATTTATGACTGACTGTTTAGCGCCCGGCATATCGACAAAAACTATACTGGATTTTTCCGGAGGATCAGCAGGTTTCGTCTCAGGAATAGCTACCTCTTTGGCTGCCCAGTTTTCACTAAGAGAAGCTAGTGAATTCATCACATCCTCTTTTGAAATATTTCCTGCAATTTGGAAAGAAGCAATTGATGGTGAGAAATTAGCTGCATAGTAATTTTTCAGGTCATCAATTGTAATAGAATTAACGGATTCCGGAGTACCGGCAGCCATTGTTGAAAGGATGTGTTCATTGCCGTAGTTGAGTTTTCTGAAAGTTTTGGAAGCCAGGTAATAGGGGTTACCCTGACGTTGTTTCAGGTTGTTCAATGTTTTAATTTTGGCACGTTCAAATTCTTCGATGTCCCATCGTGGATCGAGGAGAATCTCCTGTACCAGCGCCAGGGTTGAATCATAGTTTCTTGACAGGCAATTCACATTTATTTTGATGTATTCATCTGAAGTGTACATGTTAACAGAGGAACCCAGTAAATCAATATCTTCTTCCAATTCTTCAGGGGTCCTGGTTCTGGTGCCTTCCATCATCAGGTCAGTAACAAGATTTGCTACACCCGGTTTACTCATATCATCGAGTAAATGGCCTCCATCAAGTATAATAGAAAAACTTACCAAAGGTAATTCCGTGTGTTCAATGCCATACACTTTTAAACCATTTGGCAATTTTTCCTTCCAAACAGCAGGAACTGTAATTTCCGGATCAGGACCTGCTGCAGGCTCATTGCTTCTGTCAAAGCTGGTTGGTGTCTTTTCAATTTCAGCAGAAGCTTCAGCCAGTTTATCAGTTTTTACCTCCAGTGCATCGTTGATATTTTCTTCCTGAATATCAGCATTTACACAGTTGGCTGCATTTAATTCTGTATGTCCTTTGGGAACAAAACTTGTAAGTACAAAAGGCTTATTTTTGATATAACGGTTATACACATCCATTACATCTTCTTTGGTAACTGCCTTCAGGTTGGCAATATCCTGCTCAATAAATCCGGGGTCGCCGGCATATTCGTTATATCTGGCCAGCTGAAAAGATTTGTAAAGCACACTGTTTAGTCCGTTATAGAACCGCGTTTCGAGTTTTGCTTTGATTCTGGCAATATCTTTTTCGCTTACTCCTTCTTTCTCGAAAAGGGCAAAAGCGTCATTAATACCTGCTTCAACATCACTAAGATTTACCCCGGAATTGGCTGTGATGGTTATATTAAACTGTCCGGCCAGTTCCTGTGAATAGTTATAAGCGCTGGTACGTGAGGTAAGGTTTTTATCCTTAACCAGCACCTTGTATAATGGAGCCTTTTTACCATCAGCCAAAATTTCACCTAAAAATTCAAGGGCATATGAATCTTTTGTATATTCATTGATAGTAGGCCAAACCATGGTCAGGCGCGGGGCCCTGGCAAAATTATCTTCATAGTAAATCCTTTTTGTCTGATTCAGGCTAATGTTCATAGGTTTCATATCCGTCACTTTTTTCCCTGACGGTATTTCACCAAAATATTTCTCAATCAAGGTTTTCGCATCAGCAGTATTGAAGTCGCCAGCCAGCACCAGTGTAGCATTATTGGGAACATAAAAATTTTCATGAAAATTTTTTACATCCACTATGGTTGCATGCTGCAGGTCTTCCATTTCACCAATAATCTGCCAGCTATAGGGATGGCCGTCAGGATAAAGATTCTTGTCTATCACATACCGGGTGAATCCGTAGGGTTGGTTATCATAACTCTGCCTTTTTTCATTTTGCACAACATTCTGCTGATTTGCAAAAGCATTCTTAGTGACAGTATTCAGCAAATAGCCCATACGGTCGGATTCCAGCCATAAGACTTTTTCCAGTGAATTTTTGGGTACCACTTCGTAATACACTGTTCCATCCTTGCCGGTTCCTCCGTTCAGGGTACCGCCAGCATTCTGAATAATGCGAAAAAACTGATCCTCTCCGACATTTTCAGATTGCTGGAACATCATGTGCTCAAAGAGATGTGCAAATCCCGTATGTCCCTTTGATTCCCTGTTCGATCCCACATGATACTGGATGGCAAGTGAT
>DASQZP010000704.1:0-3921 GCA_035638655.1 Bacteroidales bacterium | reverse complement strand
ATAGTTAACCTGTAGCTTACAGACAGGTTAAATTTGTTCACCGAATAATGTTACACGTTTAACAAAATTAAACGATCTTGGTTTAGTATAAAATGAAGCCGGGCTCTGTGATCAGTTGTCAGATTTTCACCAACCCGTTTTTAATTGAATAAATAAGCAATTCTACTGTATTCCTGGAGCCGGTTTTTGAAAGCAGATTGGCACGGTGATTACTTACAGTACGGTCACTCAGGCTAAGCATTTCTGCAATTTCCCGGTTGGTAAGTCCCCGCGCTAAATAGCGCAGGATTTCGAGTTCGCGTACTGTCAGCGTTCCGGGTCCATTAAGCGTGTCTTTCTTAAAGAATTTTTTAGTGAAGAAAGGCAGTAATTTTTCTGAATAATAAATGTCTCCCTCCAGTATTGTCCTGAGTGCATGATCCAGGTCATCCCTGCTGATATTCTTTAGTAAAAATCCTTTTACACCGGCTTTGATCATCCCTTCAAGATACTCTTCCTCTCCATACATTGAAAGGGCTATTATTTTGAGATCCGGATTTTTTTCAATGGCCAGTTTTGTTGCTTCAATCCCGCTCATTACCGGCATTTTGATATCCATCAGTACCAGATCAGGGGTGACTGTATCCAAAAGATCTATAAATTTTTGTCCGTTTTCTGCTTCATCCACCACCCGGGCATAATCAAAACTATTGATAGTCATTACCACTCCTTTTCTAAAGAATTCATGGTCATCTACAACTATAATTTTCTTTTTATTCTCCTCGGACATTTTTGTTTTTCTTGTTGTCATTTCTTCTACAAACCTTTATCTGATGTTAATAGTGGCGTTTAGCCTAAAGCCTTCGCCATATGCAGTTTTTATTCTCATGGTGCCGTTAATTGAAGTTATCCGGTTTTTCATATTCGTAAGTCCTGCTCCTTTATTTGATACCTTTTCTTTATTGAAACCAATTCCATCATCCTGGTATTCAAAGAACAACAATGATAATTTCTGATTGAATGAAATAATAATATTTTTCGCGAAACTGTGCTTTAAACTGTTGTTGACCAATTCCGTAATAACCCTGTAAAGGACAATTTCCATTGTACGATTGTAATCTCTTTTTAATCCATCTGTTATAAGCCGTATTTTTATGCCTGAAACGGATTGAATTTTCTCACAATACGTCTTAAGTGCTTTTTCAAAACCATAGTCCTCAAGAACCGAAGGCATAATATTGTTGGCAATAAAACGGGTGCGATTGACGGCCTCATTTACTACCTGCCTTAAATACCGGCTTGTTTCTTTTCTTTCGTTTGCCCCAGTCGACTCATCTGTAATCTTATCAATGTAGAGCATGATTGCTGAAAGCATGGGACCGAGGTCATCATGCAAATCATTTGCTATGCGTTGTCTTTCTGACTCCTCTGTTTCGAGGATTACTTCCATAATTTGTTGCTGCATATTTTTCCGCCAGGTAACATCCCGGATTGTTTCAATGGCTCCGGTAACATGACCGGCCTCATCATATAATAATTTGGCTATTTCCCAGATCTGCAATTTATTTTCTTCTTTGTTTGTAATTGTACCATCAGCTGTAATTTGGTCCCCCTCAACGGTAAACTGATCATACAGTTCCCGGAGTTTCATTTTATCAGGATTCATCAGAATATCAACCAGCATAGGCCGGTATTCACCATACAGGGATTTTCCATGGATATAATCTCCTTTTCTCAGTACCTCAGAAGCGCCAACACCCGTGAGCTTTTCCATGGCACTGTTCCATGCCGTTATTTCTCCTTTGCTGTTGATGGCAAAAGTAGCATCCGGAAGAAAATTAATTATGTCGGCGAGTTCTTTACAGGGATTATGAAGATCTGCCCGGCCAACAGGGATATTTTCTGCAAACGCACTGACATTTCCCTGGAAAGAATGGTGATGATTCTCTTTAAAAAATTTGTTAAGCGCCCTGAGTTGTTTATTCTCGTTTTTTAAAAGCTGGTTTTGTTCTTTAATGAGAGCAAGTTCATTTCGTATAGTATCGTATTTTTCACCAATATCTTCACTTGTGTTCATTTTGATATTTATGAGGGTATTTATTGATAGAAGTTAATAAATGTAAATGCATTTTCATCTTTGTGTCTTACATGTAGTTTATCAGCAGACTGACTGTCAGGTAAATATTAAATGAAATATATAATTGCCAGGTGTCTTTATGGCACAATCGCCTGTTGATATTTTCAATTTCGAACAGAACTGAAAATGTATTTGATAATGCATGTTTTGTTTTATAAATATTAAAAAACATTAAACAAAAATAATATGATTTATGTTCAATAAGGTTATGTTTTTGTGACAAAATGATTTTATAGGAATATGGGGAGGTAATTTAGTGTGTTTAGATAAATGAATACTTTTCATTTAATGCATGAACACACTTCTCGCATATGAATTTTGTTGCATTAATTTATAGCTGGGAAACTATAGTCTTGAGATTATCTTCTCTCTTAAAGCGATATTATCCAGAGGTTTGTATATAAATTCCTCAGCTCCAAGCCTGAGTGCTTTTTGCCTCAGACCTTCATCTTTATATGCTGAAAGTAGGATTATCGGCAGATTGATATTCATAAAATTTCTTTTTATTTCTGATAGTAATTCAAGTCCATCCATACCGGGCATCATAAAATCGCTGATTACCATATCAGGTGACGATGCATTGATTTGTTCCAGGGCTTCTTTCCCGCTGAAAGCGGTTAAAGTTTCAATTCCATAGTCATTTAACATTTCACATAAAAGCAAAATGTTAATTTCATTATCATCAACAATCAATACTTTTTTTCTTTCAACTATTTTCATTTGTCTTATTACTGTTTTTGGTAAGAGCAGACAGGTATAATTTGCCTGCCTGCCCTGTTATTTAGTGTCTGACCAGAATGTCCGATAACTGCGTTATTGTAAAAAATTTTAATTCCTCATAAGCACCAGGCGCTTAGGCGACATTTACCAACATGTTGTTCAAATTATGCATCGGCTTCTTCCCCGTAGGTTTTCAATTGCCCATTGCCCATTGCTCATTGCCAATTGCCAATTGCCCATTGCTCATTGCTCATTGCCAATTGCTCATTGCCAATTGCTAATTGCTCATTGCCAATTGCCAATTGCCCATTGCTCATTGCCCATTGCTAATTGCCAATTGAAATAGTATACTGCGGGTTCAAATTTTCGCACGCTCCCGTTTAGAACGGAACAGGCTTTGTTCTCAGACATTTTGATTCAGATACTTACTATTATTGACAGACTTTAAATAGCTAGTACTTTTCGAAGCCCTGGTCTTTGTCATCTTTTTCGTACATTTTAAGATTTATGCCTGTATGAGTACCCGGTTTTTTACCATTTTTCCCTTGCAGTCCGGTGAGTGACTGGTGAATTTTGGCAGGACCGGAAGTATTATGATGCAGGGAAGCGAGTGTGTTTGTCCGTGTATTTTTCAGCAAAGTCCCTTTTCCAATTCTGAAGAAAGATATTGAGTCCCTGAGTTGTTCTGCCTGGTTGGCCATTTCTTCAGCACTGGTAGCCAGTTCTTCTGAGGCGGCAGCATTCTGCTGGGTTACCTGGTTAAGTTGCTGGATAGCGCCGTTCACCTGGTCGGCGCCTGAGTTTTGCTCGAGGCTGGCAGCAGTGATTTCCTGCACCAGGCGGGCTGTTTTCTGGATTTCCGGAATCAGGTCATCTATCATGTTGCCCGCGTCTTCAGTGGTTTTCACACTTTTCACGGAAAGACTTACAATTTCATCGGCTGCTACCTTGCTTCGTTCGGCCAGCTTACGCACTTCGGCAGCCACAACTGCGAAACCTTTGCCGTGTTCACCGGCGCGCGCGGCTTCAACAGCGGCATTCAGCGCCAGGATATTTGTCTGGAACGCAATGTCATTGATAATGCC
>DASQZP010000703.1:0-2701 GCA_035638655.1 Bacteroidales bacterium | reverse complement strand
TCTCACTAAGGGTAGGACCATCACTAGCAAGTTGTACCGATCCATCAGTACCAACAATAACACCACTAAAAGTATCACTCGCATCAAATGGACTTGCTAACCATATGGGTGCTGTTTTATTATACTGAATAGCTTCCCACACATCAGGATAAGTGCTTGAAGGCTTTCCAAATAGGTCTATAATTCTTGTTTCTTGTCTGGAACTTACATAGATAGGAGTCTTTGGTCCTCTTCTAGATGAAATTACCATTGCTCCGGTACTACCAGCTTCTGGTATTAAAGTTTGACTTCTATCAAGTTCCTGTACATTAATTCTCCAACTTTGGGGCATAATCTTTTCTCCATATAAAAACAGGGTTAATCATCTATTGTATTAGTGAGCGTAATAGCAATAAGTTACTTAGGGCTGAGTTACCGTTTCGTTTAAATGATCTACTATAAACGTATAAGCATCATCATAAGTTGTTCCTTCTTCAAGCCCATGTTTAGCAGCAAAATCAAATACAACTTCTTCGGTAAGAATAATATTCTCATTGCTTTTCAATGCAAAAGTTTCAATCTGGAAATCAAGTACAGCACTATGAATATTATTTTTTTCTAACCAATCTGTTTCATTATATTCCGGGTCAAATTCTAAGTTGTTATAAGATAACCAAGCAGTAAGTTCTACTGTTTCTCCTGCAACTGATACCGTAGGGACAAGAGTAGTTTTATTTCCTGAATCGAAATGAAGTTCATTAAATGCATACCGTAAATCATCATCACGATTACACCAAAATGTTGATTGATATTCAATAATAAGAGGAGCATAAACAATATTTTGTTTTATAGCTGGTATATAGGCGCCTGATGTATATGCCCTCACATGCCATCTAGGATTACTTCCATCAATACGATAATCATCCGTTCTGTAGTTCATGAAAGGAAGATTGAGGTTACTTGTGCTTACGTTATCCTGTGCTTGTCTAGCTCTTTCTCTCATTGCAAATTCATTGCTTGCATAGATGACTCTACTTGAATCCCCTTTAAAGAGCATGTCTGAGAAATGATTTTCTGCCACAATATCAACGGCATATGCGATATTTATAAAATTTTGATCTTGGTAATAGGACGGCATATTATATTAGTAGTTATATTCTACTTCTTCTCTCTAGAATTCGGAACAGACAAAGATATATCTTTTGTTATGGAATAGTACTAAAATATCCATCCTACGGATAAATTAGCTTGAAAAGGATACTCTAGTTGCACCTGAATAATAAATTTATTCAGAATCTGAAGTTGGTATCCAGCATTCACTATAACCTTATTATCAATAGAAGTGCCTACTCCTATCAGTGGACCACTATTAAGAAAATTCGGTAGGGTAGGCTTTTTTATTTCTGCTTTAATGTCATTCAATGTAGAATTAGTATTCTTTGCATAATTTAACAAATCTTTATTGTCAGCCATTACTTTATCCACATTTTTAATTTCTTGTTCCAAATCATATCTTTGGGACTGATACATTTCTGCAAGATCAATGTATCGTTGTCTTAATTCTTGATATGTGTTAGGAATTGAAAGATAAACATCCTTATCATAGGGAGTTTTTAGTTTAACTTCTTCTGAGAATGCATAGCTACTTAATGCAAATAATAGTATAAGTAAACTGATTAAAAATTTTTTCATTTTAATGGAACATCTCCTTTTCTTTTTTATCCCTTTCTGCTTTATTCTTTTTTATTTGTTCATGAGATTTTTGTATCTCTTTTATGCTTTCTTCTTTCGCTGTAATGATATCATTAGTTTTGTTGATATGTTCATCAATCATTCCAGTGATTTTTTTATCCTTTTCTTTTTGTGTAGAAGGACCAAATTTCTTGAAAACAAATCTAACAATTACAATAGCAATACCAAGAACTATTCCAATCTTCAAAGCAAGAATTCCAAATTTCTGCCATAAAATTTTTAATTTTGATATCATATATGCTGTCATATGTCCTCCTTATGATGCTGCGATATCAGCAAAAGCCCAATTTGACCAATCAGGACTTCCAGTATCAGCAAAAACAACTGCTTTATAAAAATGCCGATAACTAATTTGTTTGAACATATCAAAATTCTGTGATAGCCAATCAAGAACGGTCAACTTTACTTTCTTATCAATAGTAGGCATAAATTCATCTACATTATCTTTTAGTTTTTGCAATACCTCTTCATTACTTAGATCGAAGTCAATATTTAAACTTCTATCAATAACAGCCGAATCAAATTTCTTTCTATCTGAATTGCTTATGAAAATAATTCTTGAACTAAACATATATCTATTGGGTGTATTCTTATCTTGTTGTTTTGGGGTCATAGCATCATATCTATCTGGTGGAACAAATTCTTTGTCAAGATAAGTGATAACGTGACCTTTATCAAAAGACATATCGAGAACACTTTTCAACATACGTTGCATTGGTTTGCTTAGAAGAACATCATCAATATCATCAAAAATCAATAGTTCATTGTCTTTATGCCGGAACAGATATCTATACAAATCTTTGGCACTGCTCACACCACCTGAAACTATTTCGGATGGAAGATTAAGTGTTTTTGCATAACGAAGAATAAGAGTAGATTTACCAATACCAGGTCTACCTGTTATGAGCATTGCTTTGTAATACCCTTTGGCAAGGATATCCATAAACTTCTGAATTGCTTCTTCTTGCTG
>DASQZP010000702.1:0-2387 GCA_035638655.1 Bacteroidales bacterium | reverse complement strand
ATCGTTGCCGTATTTGTCATTAATTTCGTAAAAGTCAGAAAAGTCGGGCTTCCGGATTTTCATTTTCCATTCCTGATTTTTCGCCTTGTATACCGGATCGACATGCATAAGCTGGTGAAACAACACCATCTCGCGGGTTTTCTGATCCAGCATATCCCACATTTCACCGGATATTTCAATCAGGTAATTGTTGCCGGAATAATACTGTACTTCCCGGGAGGCCTTTACACACTTGGCTGCTTTATATTTCGACAGATTCGGGTAAACCAGGAAGTATCCGATTACGGCAGGACCAAAATCCAGGCTTTCACGCTCAATAACAGTTTGCGCTATTTTCTCCACCTCTGGCGATTCCATGAGTTGCTTGTTGCTGTGCGAAACGGTATCACCGGGCTTTAAAAAATCATTGTCTTTCATGAAGAAACTCTGTTTTACAATTCAGTTTTTTGTGGAGCTAAAAGTATGATTCTACCGGGACCTTTTCATCCGAGAAGACAAAAAAAATTACGCCTGAAAGTAACCGACTTTCCAATTTCAGGATTGGCTGTTACTCATCAAACGGCGCAAGTAATTGCACTGCCCGAGATGATAGTTCAAATGCCCATACAGGTGTACCAGAAATTGCTTAGGGGACATTTCAAAAGGAATATCCAAATCATAGGCTTCGTCAATCTGCTTACTTTCCAGTCCGCTAAAAATAGTGCCCAGCATTTCTTGTAGCTCTTTTAGCTCCGAGATCAGCTGTTCCCTGGATTTTCCGGTGTTCCTAAACTCCTGTCTGCGATCGCGTTCTAAGCTGCGCTTCCCTAATCCCTTGCCTATAAAAAAACGCAAATTCCCAACCAGGTGCTGCGCCAGTACTCCGCAACTATTGTTGACCCCCTCCGGGACTTTCCACAGTATCTCTTCTGGCATCTCTTTAAGGTTGGCAATTAAGCGATCGATATCACGCTGAAACAGCTCATTTAATTCCAGGCTGAGTTTAGATTCCATAATTAACTGGAGCTAGTTTGAAAATTTACTGACTTAGTTTAATAAGGTAATTGAATGCAGGCGGATGGTCAGCAGAATATTTACTGCCGCAATTCATAGTCACTCATCCTCAAGCTGACACTTGGGGCAAAAATAAATCTTCCTTCCCCCCGTTTTTTCCTCTTTTATAACCGACCCGCACTTGTGACAGCGATTTCCGGTTCGATTATATACAAAGTGGCGATACTCCTTGTATTTCGCATTCTCACGCTTTAAGGCCTCTACGATTTCAGGATCATTGGTAATACCGCCGGTCTCATAGGAACGTTCGGCCAATGTAACGGTCGCCTTAGCCAGCTCTTCAATTTCCGAATCCGAATATTCCCGTAGCTTATAGTGTGGATCTACTCGGGCATAAAACATAATTTCACTGCGCAGGTAATTTCCGATCCCGCTCACAAATCCCTGATCGAGAAGCAAGGTTGTAAGCTTTCGGTTTTTAAATTCGTCGGATTGAAATTGACTAAGGATATCTTCAAAAGTAGTCTCGGGATGAAGCACATCGGGACCTAATTTCTGTATGTACGAATGATCTTCGATGCCCCCTTTCTCAAGTATCTCCACCTCCGAGGCCGAAAAAAGATAAGCTGACTGTTCTTCATTATGAATAGCTACACGAAGTGAGCGGTTGGTATCAGGCCTGTTGCCATTTTCCCTGACCATCCATTTGCCATAAAGCTGGTTATGACTGTACATAACACGATCATTATCGAAAAACGTCAAAATGGCCTTTCCTCTGGCTTCCACATTGGTCACTTTTCGTCCTTCAAGCATCGACTCATAATCTTCAAGTTCATCGAAAGCAAAAAACATTTGTGTTATGGTTTTATCTTTTAAAGCGGCGGTAAGCTGATCAGCTGTTCGCCAGATTTCAGGTCCTTCTGGCATAAAATTGTGTATATTGGATTCAAATTTCACTCACTTTACAAGTATAAATATTTAATCGTTCACCTACCTATGGTTCGTCAAATGATGGCAATCGCTGCCGGCTATTTCTCGATAGTTTTCTTAAACGGTCTTATTCATGTTATTCTCTCAGTATATTTTAACACAGACCTTTCTCTTGCCGGAATCTCCCACTTGCCATCATTATCATGGACTGTTTTATTTACGGCCCTGCAGCTTCTTTTTGGACTCTTCGGCGGACTGCTGACAGCAACCATCGCTCAAAACAATCAACATATTGCAATACTTGGATTTATCCTGCTCATGGTTATCATTAGTCTGATTAATTACAGTGTCTTGAGCATGCAAGAACCTCTGTGGTATCTAATTACCTCACCAAGCCTGAAAATTATTGGTATTTTAGCAGGCTATCAGCTCATACAAGCTCAAAATAAAACCCATTCCACCAG
>DASQZP010000701.1:0-2023 GCA_035638655.1 Bacteroidales bacterium | reverse complement strand
CTACTTTACTGGCCAAACGCCCTAACACCATGTATTCAGCGTCAACAACCAACCACTCTTTGTTTACAGTAGTTTTGTTGGCCGAAATTGTTTTGTAACTAAGTGTATCCACTTGTATCAATTTTTTTGTTTAACGATTGCGTGATTTTCGCTGACCAGGTTCAATGTTAATACGGAATACTTAACAAAAAACCGTTACTCAAAGAAAATCAACATTTTATACATCCTGTAATTAAGGATAATAATCGGGACTGCAAAAGTATTTTCTTTTTTCGTATTTCCAAAAAATAATAATCAAATTTTCAGGGTTTTAAGCCGCTCTTAACCTGACATATCAGTTTTCACTCCTTTTTTTGTTTGAAACGCCATGGAAAGGGACCCTGAATTTATTTTTGAATCTCCCGAAGAAAGGGAACGCTCAGGTTACCAGATCCTACGATTAACCAAAGTTCATTGTTTGCTATCGTAAAAGTAAGTCAGGAGAACCAATTTTATTTCGTTAATAAATTTATACTTTTGTTTCAGGCCGTTACGTTACATGAATATGGGCAAAAAGATGAAAGAACCAAAACCCAAAAAGTTAAAAAGAAGGATTTTTAGTTCGTGGATTACTTCGATGGTAAGTATTTCGCTGGTGCTGATTATGCTGGGGACGCTGGGTTTAATTCTGATAAATGCCGGTCGTTTGTCGGATTATGTGCGTGAAAAAATTGGTTTTACCCTGGTACTTAAAGATAATATTAAAGAGGTTGAAATCATCCAATTGCAAAAAGCACTAAACGCAACCAAATACGTAAAATCTACGCGCTACATAAATAAAGAAACGGCGGCCAAAGAACTCACCCGCGAGCTGGGCGAAGATTTTACGGACTTTCTGGGCTACAATCCATTGTTTGCCTCTATCGACGTAAAACTTTATGCCGCCTACACCAATAACGACAGTCTGCAGGTTATTGAAAAAGCATTTCTCGACTATCCTGAAGTGAAAGAAGTGTACTACCAGAAAAACCTGGTTACAGTTATCAACCAAAATGTGCGCAAAATCAGCATAATCCTATTGGTAATTAGCGCACTGCTTATTTTTATTTTTGTGGCACTTATAAATAATACCATTCGAATATCTATTTATTCGCAACGTTTTACCATTAATACTATGCAAATGGTAGGCGCCGAAAATGCATTCATTCGAAAACCGTTTTTGCAACGCAGTCTGTTTTGGGGAATTTACGGCGCACTGGTTGCCAACCTGGTAATTTTAAGTGAATTTTACACCTATAAAAAAGAACTTACCGGAATTATTTCAACCGACGATATTATTGTTGCAGGGTTTGTTTTTGTGTTGGTAGTGTTGCTTGGCATGGTTATCTCACTGTTTTCAACCTGGCTCGCTGTCAACAAATTCCTTAAACTGAAATTTGATGAATTATTTTATTGATTATCTTTAACCCCACAATTGTAAAAAACAATGGCAAAGAAAGAAAAAGAGACAAAAGATACCGGGTTTGCTCTCGGAAAAGAAAATTATAAATTAATGGCAATCGGGTTTGCGGTTATCGTTTTAGGATTCATATTAATGGCTGGCGGCGGCAGCGACGATCCCAATGTATTCAATCCCGACATTTTTAGTTTCAGAAGAATAACACTGGCGCCGGTTATATTACTATTCGGCTTTCTTTTTGAAATTTACGCCATTATGAAAAAACCCAAAAACAACGAATAATTTCTTCACAAAATGAATGAAATTCAAGCGCTGCTACTGGGACTTCTTCAGGGACTTACTGAGTTTCTCCCGGTTAGCTCCAGCGGTCACCTCGAAATAGGGGCTGCCCTCTTAGGAATAAAATCAGACAATAACTTATTGTTTACTGTAATACTGCATGTTGCCACCGTGTTAAGTACCCTTGTGGTTTTCCGCAAAGATATTTTATGGTTACTGAAAGGACTGTTTGCGTTTCAGTGGAATGAAGAAACACAATATGTTTCCAAGTTGCTTTTTTCGTCTATCCCGGTGCTTTTCCTGGGT
>DASQZP010000700.1:0-3391 GCA_035638655.1 Bacteroidales bacterium | reverse complement strand
CCATTCCGGCTTATCGATCCGGGTATATTCAGAAACAGAATAATGCCCGGGTTGCCTGCCGCCTTATCCCGCGTTTCTTCAGGTAATCCAAGTGAGATTGCAAACCTCAATAAGCTGATCGAAACTTCTTATGTGAAAGATCCACAGTTATTGCAAAATTTTCAGACGGCTTTGGGAGAATTTTTAGATACTTGTAAGAATATGGATCCGGGGACAAAAAACAAGATCACGCAGATATTGGTTAACATTCCAAAGGAACAGAATCCCGCAAATTTCCAAATTCCTGAGAAAGCGGTTATTGCAGATTTTTATGTACCATATATCTGCTGCTCCGACTGCGCGCCTGTCAGTTATGTTGTACCCAAAGCGCCTAAGGATGTCTTGTCTATCAGCTTAACACCAACTGAATTTTGTAACGATGATGACAAAATATATTCGGTACACGTATCTCCATCGGGTGGTACACTTACCGCTTCGACCGGAGGAGTTAAAAAAGGTACATTTAATTTTTCCCCCAAGGGATTGAAAGCAGGTAAAGACACACTAACTTATAAACTACCTGATGGCCGTAGTACGAGTTTAGATTTGATGATACATAAAAGCTTCCAAATCAATATCGATCCACAGGTGCTCGAAGATGGAATAACCGTCAAATTCTATACCGGAAGTGATTCAAAAGACAGGCAAATCTTGTGGGATTTTGGAGATGGACACACTTCTAATGAATTCTCCCCGAAGCATACTTATAATTTCCAGGGATTAAGTGATCAGTTTACTGTAACCTTGACGGTTACCGAGGGTCCGTGTTCAGTCACAAAAAGTACTGACGTCACTCTTAATCGGACGGTTTTTGATATTAAGCCAAAAGTATTTTGTAGTAATGATAATAGTATTTATGATTTCACAATTAATCCTTTACCCGGAGATGTATCCGAAATCACGAATAAAGATGAATTAATTCTGAATTTTGATAAAGCCAAGAAACGTTTGACATTTCAACCGGATAAGCAACAGCTTAAACAAACAAAAGCATTTCATCTTGAATACAAGGGAATAGGACTGGATGTGGATGTCCAGCTACCACCTGATGCCTCATTTTTAATGCAGATTCTCAACATAAATCTGAATAAAAGAAGTAAACCAAATACAAAAGAATATAAGTTATTATTGGAGCCTAAAAATCCTGAAAATGCTCAATATACCTGGACAGTGACTCAAGGTATAAAAAAGGTTACTTCAAGAAAACAGAAAGCCACTATCTCACTTAAAGATTTTAATCTTAAATTTATTCAAAATATTAAAATTAAATTAAATGTTGCCAATAAGTTCCCTGTATGCAACGCTAATGCCGATTTTAATTTGACCAAGATTATTTTCAATAATCATATAGATAAACCTCCTTTTGATAATAGCACGAAAAAATAGTGTTAAGGAGAAAACCAAATATCATCAAAACCCAGTTTGTTGACGTTGAGGTTGAAAATCCTTCAAATGCTTTCGAATTCAAGGATCATCTGTCTGATGTTTGTAGAAATAAATTGCTTCCGGCCATTGAAAAGCTGTTCGATGCCAAATCATCGGGAACTCAAATTATAAGTATAGACAGCCTGCAAATAAATGCCGGCACTTTAGAAAAGGAAGACTGGGAAAACAGATTGGTAGAAGAGACCATCAAACGCCTGACGGAATACTTAGATAATATCCAGGCGGGTCACATATACGGAGTTCAAAATCAGCAAGCAGAAGCAGTTAAAGGTAGTGGAGTTACTTTATCAGATGATGGGAATGAATCGAAGGCGATATTACACTTTCTCAAATTTGGAGTGTTGCCCTGGTATTCTTCCATTAAAAGTCAGTCAGAGTTGACAGCAACGTTCAAAGGCCTCATAAATAAAGACAACAAATTTATCGAAGAAGTGAGGCAGCTTTCTATATCAGATAAAAAGGCTTTTGATCGTATTGTGATGCAATTTGCAGGGGAATCGGTAATTAAAATTCTTGTTGAAGAATCAACTAAGTCCCTTGTCGAAGATTTATATATAAGTTGGCGTAAGATTTTTGAAGTGCTACATATTTCGGCACAAGAACAGAAAATTAAATTTTTTACAGCTTTGCGATCCGTTATTCATGAAGGAAGAACTAAAAGATTTACTGAGTCAATAACGGTTATGATCCAAAATACATTGGAAGAAGAGCAGTGGGAATTGCTAGTAAGGGTGGCTGACAAAAGTGATGAATATAATTTCGCAGAAAAAGAAAAACACATCCTGAAGTATATCCGGAAAGACAAGAATAAAAAAGATGAAATAAAAAAGGATGATGCCCAAAAGTTGTTTGAAAACAATGATGACGCAACGCAGCTTGAGGAAAATCCCATTTATATTACTAATGCCGGGTTGGTATTGCTGCATCCTTTTATAAGTAGTTTATTTGCAAATATAGGTTATACGAAGAAAGACGAATTTATATCGGACGAATTGCAACAACGTGCTTTGGTATTATGCCAATATTTGGTATCCGGAGGGGATGAATATGCGGAATTTGAGTTATTACTGAATAAAATACTGACAGGTTATGCGGTAGAGGAGTCACTCCCGTCCGAAATAGAATTAAGTGATTTTGAAAAAAAAGAAGCAGAGGACTTACTAAAATCGGTAATCAAACACTGGTCGGCACTCAAGAACACCAGTGTCGAGGGATTACGCCAAACATTTCTTCAAAGAGACGGAAAGATCGTCCGGGCAGATACCGGATGGTTGTTACAGGTTGAACAGAATACGGTGGATATTTTATTGAATAAGCTGCCATGGGGATTTTCAACGATCAAAACTCCATGGATGAAAGAGATATTGAGTGTAGAATGGACGTAACATGAGTATCGAAGCTGCACAAAAGAAAATGGATAAAAAATCGTCAGTTTATGGTAAACAAACTGACGGATATAGGTCATTTCTGTCTAAAGGATTGGTTTATCTGGAGGCATACTGTACCTGTCAGTTATCCAAGCATTTCGGGAAGGAAGCTGGGGATTTTCCGGTTACCCCTTTGCCGGATGATCATGATATGACTCCGCTGGCCAACTTCGTTCGCCATTACGAACTAACGCACGAAGAACTCACGATCTTGTTGATAGCTATTGTGCCATATATTCTGCCCGGTTTTTTTGACAGCATCATCCAGCGATTTTTGCCACAGGGCGGAGATTTCCCCGAATTTGGTGGTATAAAAGGACAACACCACCGAGGGACATTACCGACTGGCGAAACAGCATTATTCATACTGGCCGGAAGTGATGTGCAGAAACGGTTAAGATATCTCAGCTTTTTTGATGACCATAGTTTTCTGTTTAAACAGCATGTTCTTTCATTGGAACCGGTAAGAAGCGGTGAAC
>DASQZP010000699.1:0-2371 GCA_035638655.1 Bacteroidales bacterium | reverse complement strand
TGGCCAATGACATTGTTCAAAAAAGCAGTGAAGATGTATACGGCCGTCCACTGGGTTCAACTTATTACTGGGGATGTAACGGTACTGTGGCACGCCAGGTGATCAACCTGCAGGTGGCCAACAAGCTTTCTCCTGATCCGCAATACCTGCACACAGCGCTTGATGCCCTGGGACACCTGTTTGGAAGAAATTACTATAACCGTTCCTTCGTTACAGGTATTGGTATTCAGCCTCCCATGCATCCGCACGACCGCCGTTCGGGTGCCGATAACGTGGTGGCTCCCTGGCCCGGATACCTGGTTGGCGGAGGAAGAAATGCTACCAACTGGCAGGATAAACAGGCAGATTATACCACTAACGAGATTGCCATCAACTGGCAGGGAGCCCTGGTTTATGCCCTGGCCGGATTTGTAGATGCAAATGAATAAAAATTTCAAGTAAACATGATGACAAAGAAAGCGCAAGGCTCCGGCCTTGCGCTTTCTTCTAATCGTTTCATACCTTGTCACTTTGTCACCTTGTCACCTTGTTACTTTGTCACTTCTCCCCACATGATTCCGTAATCATCCGCAGGGCTGTTTCCAGTTTCCGGGCCTGTTCGATGTCTTTGGCCCTGATCTCAAAACTATCAGTATACTTGTCAACCTCGCCATTCTCATATTTTTTTACAAGGTCGTTTCCTCCTTTTACCTGCATGGTTAGAAATACTTCATTCCCTTTGGTATTAAACTGAATTTTATATGGATCAATGTCTTTAAGATTGAAATCGTAATCATATTTGGTATCATCCGATACATCTGTCGAATGAAAATGCATCAGGCAATTGTCCTTTTCGTCTTTTTCCATCTTTTGCAGATAGGTATCTGTGTTAATCACCACCTGGTCAATGGATTTGGTGACATAAGCCATCGCCTCATCAGCATTTTTAAAAGCAGTAAGGCTTGCCATTTTATCTACAGCCAGTTCGTTCAGCCTGGTAAAAGCTCCGGCTATGGCTCTGGCGGTTTCGATATCCGGCGCACGCAGTGTAAAGCTTTTTTCAAAATCCGCATTCTCGTTGTTTTCCTTTACGGAGATCAAATCCCGGTCACCCGTTGTGTGAAGGGTAATAAACACACCATCCCCATGGGTATTAAAAGAAACAGGCACTTTCCCAAAATCAGCAGCATTTGCCGTATATGCATGGTTCTCTCCTTCTGAGACATCTTCCACTGCATAAGTATAAACCATGTTGTTTGTTGGTGAAAGTGAAAACGACTGGTTATAGGCATCCTGATTTATTACCACCTCTCCTGTTTTATCCTTTAAAAAGCCTCTCTCATCTGGTTAATCTGATAGGATTTGAGCGATGAATATTTCTCAGAAATACTGTCACTATCGTGAAATACACGAGCGCCTCCGATCTCGATATAATGGTCATTGTTATCCCCGTAATCATCAAGCATCACAAGAGCAATATGCAAGGTTTCAATATGATCGGATTTTATAGTTCCTGAATAGATCTGTGTTGAAAGCGCTGAATCATTATAGAATGGATCATGTGTTTTCATCTTTTTTACAACTGCTTATTAAGATAATCGCTGAAATGAGAAAAAAAATCTGAACAAAATGTAATTTTTTCATAGTAAATGGTTTTTTGGTTAATAATTGGTTTGGTCAAATTTTAGCCGTGAAATTAAACTGGTATGTGCCAAATAAATGAAAGAACTATTGCTGTATTAACATGTTTATCTAACATATATATACTGATATAGTTTAACCCCATGAATAATAATTACTTAATATGTTATTTGATATAAATTATTATTACCGCAAAACCCGGGATATTCAAATGCCTTTTATATCATAATAAATTATTGTCAGATAAATACTTGACTGGTAATATTAAAAATCCTGCATATGATATCAATAAACAGGTAATTCTAAAGGATAGCTTAGCATGGCCGGCTATGTTTTAGTAACTTTACCACTAAATTGAGTCTGTCAATAAAGTCAAGTGTCTGGATCAAAATGTTCTAGAACAAAGCCTGTTCCGTTCTAAACGGGAGCGTAAAAAAAATTTTGCAACAACGCAGTTATCGGACATTATGGACAGACACTAAATAAAATTATGTGGTTATGGAATTAGAATCAATAATAACCTGTCCTGAATGCGGGTTTAGCAAGACAGAAGTGATGCCTACTGATAGTTGTCAGTTCTTTTATACTTGCAGCAACTGCGGTAAACTGCTCAAGCCTCAGGAGGGGGATTGCTGCGTTTTTTGTTCTTATGGAAGTGTTCCCTGTCCGCCTGTACAGGAATCAGGAAACCATTGCTGTTAGAAGCATATTACAAAATAATAAATTATTTTTCTGCCATGAAAAGAGTTTT
>DASQZP010000698.1:0-2126 GCA_035638655.1 Bacteroidales bacterium | reverse complement strand
CGTTCCTCCAGGGGTTATATGAAAACCAGGATGCTTGCCGGGTTTTCCGGTCAAAATAGCGGTGATAACGGTAACGAAGAGCAAGAGTTCAAATGGAAGCAGCAAGATATTATACCCCCCGATAGAAATGAAAATGAAAAGATATCAAATAGAACATCAACATCGGGATTTAAATTGAATCAAATGCCCGTCGCCAATGCTTTTATACGACAGCGCATCGTTCCGGGACTGACTAAAATTATCAAAAATGCCGCCAGTTCAAGCAGGAATGGGAATAATTCCGGCAACTGGGAGAAACATAATTTTGTTCTTGATGATGGTAAAAATATTCACCTTTCGGTAAGAGAAGATAAAGGGGTTTTGCAGGTTAAAATGAATTCGATGAATGCTGATCTCAGAAAGTTATTACAGCAAAATATGCATCAGATAAAACAACATATGAAACAGGAATTCGGGACCAATATCGATTTACAATTTTCAAACAACGGGGAACAACAGCAATCAGCGGATTCTTTTAAAGGACCTTTCCATCCCCGAAATTCAGGCAATAATTCGAATCAGTTTTCCGACGGTAATGTGGCTACCCAAACTACAGGTCGGGGGAAAGTGAATTCGGTTCGGAATTTTGGATACAACCAAATGGAATGGCAAGCTTAATCATTAAAATGAGGAGAAATTATGGATGTAACTCAAATAGGTAATACACAGCAAAATTTATTACAAACCGGGCAACAGACGAGCACCTCAAAAAATACACTTGGTGAAAACGATTTTTTAAAGCTTTTAGTGGCCCAAATGCGTAACCAAGATCCCAGCAATCCGATGAACAGTAAAGAGTTTGCATCGCAATTAGCACAATTTAATTCGGTTGAGCAGTTGATTAGGGTCAATAAGACGTTATCGTCGTTGAAAGATAGCCAGGATTTGATGCGGACTGAGATGACGAATTCCATGGCCACCTCTCTGGCCGGAAAGAAGATTCGGGCCTTAAGCAATGAAATTAATTTAAAAGCCGGGGGAAATGCGGATATCAATTTTAACCTGGCTAAACCGGCAAATAAAGTTCAAATCATCATAAAAGATGCTTCTTCCGGATCCGAGGTAAGAACAGAAACGATAGACGGAGCCTCATCCGGTAACAATAGCTGGATCTGGGATGGTAAAGCAAATAACGGAATGTCGGTTTCCGAAGGGAAATACAAAGTTGAAATAAAAGCAACCAACGGCGATACAGATGTTAAGTCCAACATGTTTATTGATGGAATAGCCAATAAGGTTCATTTTACGGGAAATGGTGTATATGTCGATGTGAATGGTGTTGAAGTGCCGATAGGAAATATCGAAACGGTAGGTACAAGTAATAGCTAATCAGAATTTTAAAAACAGAATAATAAATTTAATATACAGGTAGTGATTGTGAGTTAACTGCCATCACTTATAACAAGGAGTCAATTATGTCATTAATCAAGTCGTTAAATTCGGGGGTAAGTGGTTTGAAAAGTTTTCAAACCAAAATGGATACTATCGGCAATAACATCGCTAATGTGGATACAACCGGATTCAAAGCTTCTGAAGTAACATTCTCAGAATTAATGAATGAAAATATTGGAGGATCCGGTGGGGGCGAATCTGCGCCATCCATAATGAATCAGGTAGGTCTTGGGGTGCGTGTGGCCTCGATTGATCGGGATTTCGGTCAGGGTACGATCGAAAATACGGGTAAATCTACCGATCTGGCAATCCAGGGGGATGGCTTTTTTATTGTTAACGACGGTACCCAGAATTTACTGACGCGGGCCGGTAATTTCACTTTTAACAAGGACGGCAATCTGGTTGACCAAACCGGCAATTTTGTACAGGGATATAATGCGAATCAATCCGGTAACATCCTTGGAGGCGGAGCTACCGATAATATCAAAATCGATTTTGAAAATGCTTTACCACCTAAAAAGACGGAGACTGTCAAATTGGGTGGAAATCTTAACGCCGATACCAGTATTAGTCAGGTCATTCAAGCACAGAGTGCTTTTACTGACGGAAGTGGTAAAATTGCTACTTCGAGTACGGCGATAAATAGTCTAAGCCAAACAGCTACAAGTTTATCTAATGGAGATACTGTAAATTTT
>DASQZP010000697.1:0-2080 GCA_035638655.1 Bacteroidales bacterium | reverse complement strand
ACGGATAAAATATAGTTGATACAATGGCAATAATTGTGGTCATGGCAAACAAGTGACAGAGAAAGAAAAGGAAAAAATATCAAATGCGATGAAAAAGAAGATTAATGTTCTAATAATTTGCTCGATGACCGCTACGATACTGTTAATTCTGTTTCTCCTATATGGTTGTGGAAGTGGCGGAGACAGTACGGCGACTCCCCAACCTTCGGGGGGTGATATTCATGTACCTGTCGATGTCAAACTTGTACACGGTACGCTTTTTGTTGTCCAGGCCGTCGTAAACAGCTCAATATACCTTGACATGCTGGTGGATACAGGTTCTACGAGAACCCTTGTTCCCGCTGGAATATTCGGTAACCCCGATGGGGAAGTTTATATCTCAAGCCTCTGTTTTGAAAACAACGTATGCTTTAATAACTTTATTGCCTGGTCCTCTGATTCAGCTTTCACTCAATCTAAGGATGGATATTTCAACGGAATCATCGGAGTTGACCTTTTAGAAAACTTTGATGTCACTTTTGATTACAAAAACGAATCGATTTATTTTTATGATACACTTGAAAATGGTTCAGTCGGTCTGGCAATGGTACCTATCCATTACGAAGCGGCCAGACCTTTTACGAATGTTTCCATTGAAGGAATCTTACAGGGGTCCACTCTCCTCGACACAGGGGCGGCATATACGAGAATAACCCCCATCATGCTTGACTCTCTGAGCCAGAAGCCGGATGTTCTTTTTAAGTCTGTGAATTTCAATATAAACGATTCTGAAATGGTCGAATACGTACCATTAAACGACTACTGTGCAGGCCTAGCGTGTCCGGATGAAATAATCGTTCAAATCGGAAGCTGGCCTGCTATTCTGGTTTTAATAAAATCAGATGTTTTGTCTGTCATCTGGTATCTGTAAATTATCAAGATGAAGCCTTCTTCATCCACGTCTTGGCTGATTCATGATCTTTAAAGACAAAATGTTTATACATTACGCTAAAATATAGGATAGATTTTTTTGTTTCTGGGGTTAAATCTTTACCGCTTTTTGGGAAGAACCGAGGTCTAATTTGCAAAATTCATTATCGAAAACAAAACTGGGGATCAATACCTGCCTCTTTTAAGGTAGAAAGATGTGGAAGAAGGAAAGGATATTTTTACAAAATCAATTTGAGATTCCATGTAATTTATATTTGTTTTGGTTTTATTCTTCGTCTTCGATTTCTTTTATAAATGGAAAATACCCCTGAGAGCCCCCACTCCCTCAGGGGTTAATCAAGGGGATAAGAAGAGGAATAAGAATTCCCATCCCTATTTAACATATCGGGAAATGCAGTCAAAATCTTGACACAAATATACCACAAAATGCTATGGATATTTTTTTTAAGGCTACAGTATAGGTGTTGCATGCTTTTTGTATTAGTTCCAAAAATAAAAAGCCCCTGGAGAGAATTTCAAGGGCTAAAGGAGGTTAGGTGATGAAAAAGTATTTTCAACCTAACAACAAAGAATTAATACAACAATACGTTATGTCAGGATATATTATAAATCCTTTATATCAGGGTAATGGTCTGATCCGCTACTGGCTAACGATAATAATAAACAAAGTAGCAAGATGGCTATCACTACGATAGCAAATAATATAAAAACTACGTTCATTGTCATTAATCAGTTAAAGGGAAATAACCACAAAAAGCATCAAACTGTTAACCATCAGCCAATCTTTCAGCCATTATAATGAAGCGCAATCAGGACGGCATAAATAATTGAAACGCTTAACACCAAAAACTTTACTATCATATCATTCCTCCTATTAAAGATATCGGCAAATGTGTTTAAAATCTTAACTACACGATAGATTGAAGAACAAATCAAGGAAGTTTGTGATCGAGGATAAGATTTCAGGTTGTCATAAAAATAGTAATCCCCTGGAAGAGGAGGTAACCAGGGGATGAAGATGGGCGGTTCAGTTGATGACAGGAACCGCTAAAAAGTGGATAAGCCAAAGAGGATTTGGCTTTAGTTTAAATACAATACTACAATGTGATATGTCAATAAGGCAAATCCTTCATTTTCATAGGGATATGCC
>DASQZP010000696.1:0-3353 GCA_035638655.1 Bacteroidales bacterium | reverse complement strand
TCATCATTCACTACCAACATCCCCCCTTCACCGGATATTATATTTTTTGTTTCATGAAAGGAAAAAGTGCTTAAATGACCAATCGCCCCCAGTGGCCTCTTGCGGCCTTCTGAACCGATGTAATAACTATCGATAGCCTGGGCTGCATCTTCTACTACGAAAAGATCATATTTCTCAGCTAATGCCATAATTTCGTCCATATTGCAGGCTACACCTGCATAATGAACAACTACAATCGCTTTCGTATTTTCATTGATTAAGTCCTCAATTTTTGACTCATCCATTCCGGGATGATCACAACGCGAATCCACGAATCGTATTTTTGCCCCCTGTAATACAAATGCATTAGCCGTTGACACAAAGGTGTACGAAGGCATAATGACTTCATCGCCTTCACCTATATTCAGTAAAATCGCCGCCATTTCAAGAGCATCCGTGCATGATGTAGTTAATAGACATTTATTAAACCCAAACTGCTCCTGGAAAAATTGCTGACATTTCTTTGTGTATTTTCCATTACCGGAGATCTTACCTTCGGAAACAGCATCTTCTATGTAATCCAATTCATCACCGGTAAGAAAGGGTTTGTTAAACGGTATCTGCATTTGCCCAGGTTTTAGCTTATTGAAACAACTTCAATTATATTTTTTCAAAACTTTATAATTCTTCATACTATAAAAGAACGCTAAAATTTCCGCCTCCTCTACGCGCTCTTCATTGAGTAGCCTTTGGCGTTTATATTCTACATTCAGTTCTTTTCGTGCACTGCTCATATTTGGATCCATCCCTACATTTTCAATTTTACAATTTTCCTTATACTGAGATGGATCATAATCTGTAAAGCCGCATTTGTTCTGAAGTTCATATCCCATAGCTTTCATTTCATTCTGGCACATGAACTCGATATAACGAATAGTCTCAGTGGATAAGAAATTCTTATATTTTTCCATATTTGAACTATCTATCCCATTAAAAGAAGTCGTTGAAGAATTGCCTTGCCACTCCTTTCCGTCCCGGTTCAGGATTTTGTTATTTAATGTTGAAAAGTTATAATCCTGAATTTTCAGAAAACGTATTAATCCATTCAGTACATCCGGCTTCATCTGTATTAAATCTTCATACCGAACTTTTAGAAATTTTTCTTCGCGGGCAAATGTATTTATTATAGCAACACTCTTGCGCCAATTTCGAAGATGGAAAAGGGTTGGTCGGTAATCACCGGCATAATCAGTTCCTTTGCCAAAATTTAGCGAGGTGATCACATCACGAGGATCCCTTACAATCACTAAAACATTTACATCATGATTAATGAAATGGGGAACAAACTCTTCCACTAAAACTTCTTTCGAGCCCCGTTGAACCTCCCCCGTACTCAGACAATATTCATCCAACATTTGTTTATACCAGTTGAATAAGGTACCAGATTCCAACTCCTCCATCATATTATTTTCCCAATTATATAGCGAGGTTTTCTGGCCACTCCACCCCTGCATTTTGTGGACTATTTTTTTTAACTCCTCCTCAGTTAAACAATAATCCTTCAAAAATGAAGTAAAATCTTCCCCTGTATATCTTTTTTCATTAAATAAATTATTGAGGACATAATAAGTCTCCGGGTAGTCGATAGACTGGTAAAATTTCTCTTTTAAATGACGGTATAGCAAAGGCAACGGCTGTGATAAAATATCTACCTGAGGATGAGAACCAAGCATCTTCTCCAACAGTGTAGTGCCGGATCGTACCATACCTGTAATTAAGAAATAATTCACTGTATTAATATTTTAGGTCTTCATCTGTAAAGGCAGAGCAAAATTGATCGATGATGTACGACAATTAGAAGTCATTCTGTGATATTCAGGTTGAAAAAACATCAAGGATAATTTTGAATTTTTATGACGTTTTAAATTGCAAAACTTCATTTGGATTTATGTTAATCTTTTTTCCGGGATGTGAATAAACGATAACGCCGGCCCTTTTCCCCGGTCCATCAATGACATCAGGTATTTTATCTCCTTTTTTTAAAATATTGATGGCCTTTCTTACACTTCTGTATTCACCCGAGCGGTCTACAATACTTTTTATAGTTCCGGGCTTGGGTAAAACATAATATACACCGGAAAAGTCCTTCTTAAATTCACCTTTGTTTATTGACTCAAATTCTCCCAATGCGATCTGAATTATCCCCTTTACGAAATCATAGCCTGTAGATAGAGGTATCATATCAGAGCCAATAAAGTCTCCGCCCATTCTGCCTGCAATTTCAACGATTTTCACCACACCTTCGGGTGTAAGAAGCACCTCAGAATGACTGGCTCCGTTTTTGATTTTTAAGACATCCAATGCATGCTTTACGGTTTGTATTATATTTTGCTGCGTTTTACTGCCAATTTCCGCTGGTTGGTGATGCTCAATTTCTACGAAATATGGGTCACCTGTCGTAACCTTATCCGTTACTGCTAAAAAATGGTGGTTCCCCTGGTATGAGATCATTTCTACAGAAAACTCTCGGCCCTCAATAAATTCCTCGACAATAACCCGTTTATTAATAGAATTGTCCAGTGCCTTTTCTATGGCAGCATTAACTTCTTTAGGATTTTCTACTTTTGTAACTCCTCGTGATCCAGACCTGTCAGTAGGTTTTACAATAAGGGGAAATGTTAGCGAATCTGTGTTGCAGAAATCAGGTTTCTGATAAAAAGAAAAGGCCGGACAGGATATATCAGCATTTTTCAAAGCCTTCCTCATCTCAAATTTATCTGTCGAAATTCTTGTTGCTGTCAAGCTATTTCCAACCAGACTCAGCTTATCAGCAACATAATTGACAGTAGTCATAACTATATCCGAAGCAATCGAGGTAATTCCATCAATGCCAATGCTCCTGCATTTTTTAAGAATATTTTCCTTTTCTATAACACTGATGGGATAAAAAAAGTCAGCAATATCATCAACGACATTTCCCTTTTCCCAGGCAAATACATGGGTTTCGAGCCCCATCTGTTTAGCCTTTTCAACCAATGGCCTCTGCAGGTAACTTGCTCCCAAAATTGCGAGTTTTTTCATATCCCTACTGATTTATCTTATTCTCTTCCATTATTTTGCTGCAAGCTTCAATAAGTGTTTCACTTATGGCTCCCAACCCAACCTGATTTTTTATAAGTTTTTGATGCTTTTTTTTCAACGCATCGCTGACGGGAGAAATATCAGACAAGTAATCTGTGTGAATAATATCTTCAAAGGGTTTAGCCTCTAATCCGTGTTCTTCAACAAACCTCCAGGTAGGATTTTTTATCTCATTATCATCCATAAAAATATCCCGTTTTATGAAAGTATTATTTCCACTATAAATTGAGGCC
>DASQZP010000695.1:0-2481 GCA_035638655.1 Bacteroidales bacterium | reverse complement strand
GTTTTCCATATACCTTTTTGCAATCATCAAAATCTACTATATAAAGTGGAGAATTTTTACGTGAAGAATCATTACTTCTATTAATTCGTCCGGCTACTTGAATAATTGAATCCATCGGTGCCAAATCTCTAAAACCCATGTCAAAATCCAAATCAACACCAGCTTCAACAACCTGCGTGGAAACTAAAATTGGAATCCCACCTTGCTTAATTAGATTTCTGATTTCATTAATTCTTTTTTTTCTGATTGACGGTAAAATATTTGTAGATAAATAATAGACAGGATTTATATAAAATTTTCTCTTTAGGTATTCATTTATTTTCTTAAATATTTCAATAGACCTATTAACGGTATTGCAAACAATTATACAGCTTTTATCAAATCCCCATTTAGTTCCGAATATATGGTTTACAAAATAATCGACCCTATCATCTTCATCATAATTATCAAGGATTGGAAATATTGTTGTTCGTTCAAATAATGAAAATATATTTTTATGATTTTTTAATAATTCTTTAACTATCGGTTTTTCATTCTCCTTTTTAAGAATTTCTTCTTCAGCTAAATCAAAAATCTTAGGTTTGGTTGCCGTCATCATGATAATACGGGCATCTAAAAATTTCGAAAGATAATAAAGCGTTGCACCGATCAAGGGCATGTAATCCAAACGTAATGTTTGCACCTCGTCTAAAATGATTATGCTTCCGGCAAAATGATTAAATTTTTTAAGAAGTTTATTTTTATTGCTTATCAACGTTTCAAAAAATTGAACAAAAGAAGTAATCACAATATCACTTTGCCAGGTATCCAGCTTCATTAATTTTTGCTGGTATTCATCTTCATCAGAATCATCCTGTATACCAAAAATATCAGCAAATTGATAGTGTCCTAATATTTTAATTTCGTTTGTAGGTAAGGTCTTTTGGTATTCTTCAATAGCCTGCTCAATTATATTAATAAAAGGAAGCGCATAAATGATTTGAGCATTATAATTGAGCTTTTCTTTTAATTTACTCTTCAATTTTAATGAGAAATCAAGCGCTGTCATTGTTTTACCAATACCAGTCGGGGCCGTAAGAGTAAATAACCGATATTCTAATATTTTCTCATCATTGAGTTGATCAATAACTTCAGACCTACAATAATTTCGAAGTTCATTATTGGAAATTTTTTTTAAATCTACTTTAGACTTTTTCGTAACTCCAAAACGTCTGTCAACCCAATCATTCTTTATAAGTTTAGATGAATATAGATTAGTATTCGAAGCATCCAATTTATCAGCTTCAATTAATAATGAGAATAAATAACTAACCAGGTAATAATCTTCAATATTTTGATTTTTCTTAGACCAAATACGAAATAGTTTTCTAATCTTTTTAGCAGAAGGGAAGTATAAATGTGGTTCAATTTCAGCCATTTCTAATTCTTGTTCAATATTTGTAAGAATTGGTCTAATGTCTTCTAATTGGTTCTCAAAAACTTTTTGAGCATTTAAATCAATTTTACCAGCAATATCATCTAATGCCATTAATTTATTATGATGTAATAATATTATGTATAGTGCTATTAAAGCCTTTTTATTATCAGAATCTATTAACAAATTAAAAGCAGCATAACTACCAAAATGGGCATGTTGTTTTAATGTATAATCTATGGGTTCTTTTTTGAGTAAATAATGTTGGAAATAACTCGTGTATTTTCCGAGATCATGTAGATCTGATATGACCGAAATTAATTCTCTAATCTCCTTTTCAGTGATACTAAAATTTAGGTTTGGGTATAACCGTTTTAGAGCTTTATCTCCGACTTGTTTTATATGTGTTTTTAGTAATTTGCTCCCTTGAATAGTTCCATCATCTAATTCCTTACTGTGAGAATAGAATTTCATACATCCATAAATTTTATGTTTAATTCTTCGCTTTCTGTATGCAAATTCAAAAATGATGAATTGATGCGAATTCTTAAGGGTAAATTAGTAATAGAGTAAAGTAGACGATTCATTTTACTTACTTCACGAGTATAATTATCAACAAAATCTGAAGGTAGCAAATCTTCCTCTACAAAGTTATATTGTTCATAATTATCTTTTCCGAATTCTAATTCTTCTACATATTTCGAAGGAACTGCAGAATTCATTAATACAAAATCATTACTTTCTTTTTGTATAATTGATTCCGGCTTAATCAATTCAACATCATATAATGTAGCTTGAAAATTTGCGGTCCCCAACGATAAATTGAATACAGGTTCATTATTGACAAACCCATTTTTTATTTCTTCAAAGATGTTTTCGCCTTGTTCTGTTGATGCTATAAATATCTGATATTTTACCTCACCTTTTGAAATATTAGGTGCACTAATGATCTCGAGTGGAGTTTGTATATGTCCTCCTTGTCCTCGGAAATCAGAATTCAGGTTTTTGGTCAGATCTCCGGTCTTCTTAATACTTAAAAAATTAAGACGCTGAAAACTTTTCTTTAA
>DASQZP010000694.1:0-4080 GCA_035638655.1 Bacteroidales bacterium | reverse complement strand
GTAGTTACAATTCCCACCACTCATATTGTTTCTCATCCTGGCGATTATTTCGAAGCGGATACACCAACTTTGCTTATTTCATTTGCCCGTTCAGGGAATAGTCCTGAAAGTGTAGCAAGTGTTGCACTGGCAGAAAAATATTGTAGTAAATGTCATCACCTGATAATTACCTGCAATGCAGATGGTCACCTTGCCAACTATCCTTTAAAGGATGAAAGCTATATATTTATTTTACCACCCGAAGCCGATGATAAAAGTCTGGCAATGACCGGAAGTTATTCTGGTATGATGCTGGCTTCTTTACTGATAAATGATATAGCAAATATATATGATAACAAAAAAATCGTTGATACATTAACTGGATACGGTAATCATATACTTTCGAATTATTCCAGGTTGATCAGGAAAATAGCACAAAAGTCTTTCAAACGTGCAGTTTTTCTTGGTTCCGGACCTATGTACGGAACTGCTATGGAATCTCAGCTAAAGTTACAGGAGCTGACGGACGGACAGGTTATTTGTAAAAATGATTCATATCTTGGATTCCGGCATGGACCGAAAGCCGTAGTAGATGAAACTACTCTGGTGGTTTATTTTTTCTCTAATGTTTCAACTGTTCTCCGCTATGAGAAGGATTTACTAAATGACATGATAAAAGGTAAACCCTCTCTCTGTCAGATTGGTATCTCAGAAAGTAAGATAGATGGAATTTCAATGGACTATGAATTAATAATGCCTGATCTTGGAACTACAATAAATGAGGAGTACTTACCTGTTTGTTATATACTTGTAGGGCAGATGTTTGGATTTTATAAATCTCTCAGCCTCGGTTTACATCCTGATTCTCCGTCGGATAGCGGAGCAATTTCGAGGGTTGTTGAAGGTGTAATAATTTATGGAGAAGACTAATAAATCTATAATATGGATAAGCTATTAAGAAATAAAGCATCTTCAGAAGGCTTGCCACTAATGGATTATATTCTACAACGGCTCAAAATTCTGGAAGAGGAGACAGGAACAAAGCGTACCATTTTTGCAGCATGTCCCAATTCACTGTCCGTGATTAAAGCTTCCCTGCGTGCTGCCAAAAGATGTAATGCTCCTATTAAATTTGCAGCTACATTGAATCAGGTTGATATGGATGGCGGATATACTCATTTAACCCAACATGAATTTGTAAAGACTATCCGGGAGGAAGCCAGAATAATTCATTTCACAGGTCCCGTGATAATTGCTGTAGACCATGGTGGTCCATGGTTAAAAGATACTCATAAAACAGAAAACTGGTCACTTCAACAATCAATGGATTGGGTTAAAAAATCGTTTGAAGCCGCTGTAGATGCTGGTTATGATTTAATTCATGTTGATCCAACTATTGATAATACCCTGAGAAATGGTGAGATCATAAATATTGAAGTCGTTGCTGAGCGTACGCTTGAACTGATCGAACATACGGAAAATTATCGGAGATCAAAAGGGTTTGGAAGAATATCGTATGAAGTGGGTACCGAAGAAGTACATGGTGGACTGGCTGATATGAAAACGTTTAACCGGTTTTTGCTATTACTTAAAAATGGACTTGAAAGACTCGGTTTATCAGATGTTTGGCCCTGTTTTGTGGTTGGTAAAGTGGGTACCGATTTACATACCACAACTTTTGATCCGCAAGTGGCACAAAAACTTGTAAAAGAAGCCCGAAAATACGGAAGCTATATCAAGGGACACTATTCCGACAGTGTTGAAAATCCAGAAGCATATCCTGCCAGCGGTATGGGGGCTGCCAACATTGGCCCTGAATTTACAGAAAGGGAATATGATGGTTTAATTGAACTGGCAGAAATAGAAAAGTCATTGTTTGACGAGCAAAGAATTCCTAAAATTTCAAATATCCAGCAGGTCATCCGGGATGCAGTAATAAATTCGGGCCGCTGGAAAAAATGGCTGAACTCCGATGAAAACGGGAATAATTTTTCGGCCATCAACCCGGCCCGGCAGGAATGGCTAATTAAAACATGTTCAAGATATATTTGGGAAAATCCGGAAGTCTTGGTTGCACGCGGGAAAATGTACCGAAATGTTGAAAATTATGGGATCGATGCTGAAGAAGTACTTGTCTCGCATATTGAAAAAGCGATGGACAGATATTTATATCATTTTAATTTAGTTGATCTGAATAACTTACTATAACCAAAAGATAATTAAAACAAATGAGTGAAAAGAAACATGATGTACTTGTAGTTGGAGAACTGAATATAGATTTGATTCTGAATAAAATAGATAAATTTCCGGATATCGGTAAAGAAGTAATCGCAAGGGAAATCAAGCAAACACTGGGAAGCAGTTCTGCAATTTTTGCAAATAATTTAAGTGTTTTAGAAGCAAAAGTGTCATTTCTTGGTAAGGTAGGCAATGATAGTTATGCTGATCAGATTAACACATCCCTTAAATCTTCCGGGGTAGATTTGACATATCTTTTAAAGTCACAAACACACCTGACTGGCATAACCGTAGCTTTTAACTTTGGAAATGACAGGGCAATGGTTACCTATCCTGGTGCAATGAATGACCTGACAATTGAAGATATTACCGACGAAGCACTACAATCAGCTTCTCATCTGCATGTTAGTTCAGTTTTCCTGCAAGAAAGTCTGAAGCCAGGTTTGACTGAGCTTTTTCAGCGCGCCAGGAAACTGAACCTGACTACATCGCTTGATACTCAATGGGATCCCAGCGAGAAATGGGATTTGAATCTGAAATCATTACTTCCATGGGTTGATATTTTTATGCCGAATGAGATTGAAATAACCAGGCTTACCAAAACTTCAACTGTTGAAGATGCTCTTAAGAAAATTTCAGCAGATTGCAGAATAGTTGTAGTAAAACGGGGAGTAAAGGGTGCTCTTTTATATGATAATGGCCGTATTATTGAGCAGCAGGCTTATTTGAATGAGCATGTAATAGATGCAATTGGTGCAGGAGATAGCTTCAATGCCGGCTTCATCAGTAAGTTTATCAAAAGGAAATCACTGGAAGAATGTCTTGATTTCGGAGCACTTACCGGAGCGGTGAATACAACAGCTGCCGGGGGAACTGGTGCTTTTAAATCATTTGAAGCAGTAAAAAAATGTATAAAAGAAAATTTCAATAAAAATATAAGCTAATAACCAGCTTGTAAAAATTTTAAACTTCTGATAAATGAAACTACAGGAAAAACTAATACAATTGCACAATCAGAAAAAAGCGATTCTGGCTGCTAATTTTTATAATCTGGAGACGCTTCAGGGAATCATTCGGGCTGCAAAATCAGAAAACAGTGGTATCATATTGCAAGCTTCTGAAAGTTCTTTAAAATACATGAATTTAGAGATGGCTGCTAAAATGGCTTTTCAGGCAATCTCTGATTATGGAGTGGAAGCCTGGTTACATCTGGATCATGGAGGAAATGTCGATTTAGTGCAAAAATGTCTGGATGCAGGTTTTAATTCTGTTATGATTGACGCCAGCGAAGAATCATTTGATGAAAACATAAAAACTACTTTAGAAGTTGTAAAACGGGCACAAAGGTATGGCGCAAATGTAGAAGCAGAACTGGGATATGTTGCCAAGTTAAATCAAAGCCAGGGATTCAAAGGCTTTACTCAACCAGAAGAAGCAAAGCGATTTGTTGAAGCTACCGGCGTCAATGCCCTGGCAATAGCCATCGGTACTGCCCATGGATTTTATAAAGAGGAACCAAAACTTGAAATCGAATTGCTTAGTCGGATAAACCAATTAATCGATATTCCGCTTGTATTGCATGGAGGTTCCGGAGTCCCAGATAAATCACTTCAGCTTGCCATCCTGAATGGTATCACAAAAATAAACCTCGCTACAGAGACAAAGAACATATTTATGAAAAAACTAAAACAGGAGCTTAGTTATTCTGAAGAAATTGATCTCCGCATTGTTTTTCCTAAAGCTACTGATGCTGTTACAGAATTAATCCGGAAAAAAATTCAAACCATTAATACCTGATTGATATGGTACAAAAAACATTTTCATTTTTTGCGGTCATTTTGCTCATGATTTGTTTTAAAACGT
>DASQZP010000693.1:0-9017 GCA_035638655.1 Bacteroidales bacterium | reverse complement strand
GCACAAAAATAGTATTATGATTATGTCTATTTTTGAAAATATAAATTCGAAATCATTTCGCCCCACAAATTATGACTGTACCTGAATGAAATTAAATTGTTAGTATCCTGATACTACACATAAGGTTTGAGAAATATCATTTTTGACAAAAAATGCATAAATTATTGCAATTAAGCGGAAATGACAGGGTTGTTTAATTCATTTTAGTACATTACTGTTGTAAATTATATAGGCTTTATTAATCATTTTGTTTTGATTGAACTTATATAATATATAAGTAATCATTGTCATATTAATATTTGTTTATATCTATTTAGTTTTATTACATGAGGAAACGTAACGAGGTAACTATATACGATATAGCACGCAAACTGGATCTCTCTCCAGCTACAGTGAGCCGTGGTCTTAATGATCATCCTGGAATCAAGGACAGTACAAAAAAGCGTATCAATCGGATGGCTGAAAAACTCGGCTATCGTGTTAATACTTTTGCCAGCAACTTACGCAGGCAACGATCCAATACTCTGGGTGTAATTGTACCGCGTTTAAATAGCGAATTCATGTCCAAGGTACTGTCAGAAATGGAGAAAGTTGCTAACGAAGCTGGCTATAACCTCATTATCAGCCAGTCACTCGAAACTGTTGAAAAAGAAATAGCCAACACAAAAACCATGTTCAACAGTCGTGTTGATGGCTTATTAGTCTCTTTAGCCTATGATACAAAAGATCTGTCACATATTAATGCTTTCGTGAAAGCGGGCATTCCCCTGGTATTCTTTGACCGAATGGCTGAACATCTAAATGTCACAAGTGTGATAATCGACAATTATAAAGCAGGTTATGAGGTTACCAACCATTTGATTGAGCAGGGATGCATCAATATTATCCATATCACAGCCAACCAGTTGCGCAATGTATATCGTGACAGGCTCAGAGGATATAAACAGGCATTATTAGAACATGATATCCCCTTTGACAAGAATTGTGTGATCATAACCGATCTGAGCGAGGAAGCTGGTGTGATAATAGCAAAAAAAATCCTGGCGATGGATAAGCTACCCGACGGTATATTTGTAGCCAATGATGCATGTGCCGTAAGCTGTATGATGACCCTGAAAGAGGCCGGTATCCATATCCCGCGTGATATCGCCGTTGCAGGATTTAATAATTCCCCCATCTCACGGGTTATAGTACCCAAGCTGACCACCATTAATTACCCGGCAAGGAAAATGGGTGAAGTGGCTATGAATAAGTTGATCAATTATCTAAATGGTACAACGAACATAAATGAAACTAATACGGTCATTCTGCACTCGGAATTAATTGTGAGGAATTCCACGATGAGAAAATCTTTGGTTTACAAAAATGGTAAATAATAGGAAACCTGTTGCCGGAAGGCCGTCCTTACATCTGATTTGATATGGTTTGTTAAGAGGATTACCAAAACATCCAGGGAATCTGGTCTTGTTCTATATATGGGAAAAATTTAGCTCACATAATGTGCTTACATTGAACACATTTAGCTTTTCTCTCTTTTCAGAGCTGAAAAATGACCCAATCTGTTAATAGGAACGATGAACGTTATATGCATTTAATTTTCTGCGAATCCATGTTAATCTATACTATTTCTCAAGTGGTTATGGATCGACTTTTCCTATCTCTAGCTCGATTTGGTCCATAGGTATCAGAGTATCCTGTTTATCTATCAGAGAATGAATTGTCTGTCTTCTGAAAAATATGTATGATCTTTTCTATTCACAGGAGCAACCTATAAAGTAACATTGTTATAATTATTGAAACAGGTTGCATTAATCATATCATGAACTAAGGTTTTTCTGTTACTAAAAAAAATTATAATACTTTAATAAATTTTCTTAATTTTCCATCACAATCATTTAGGGTATTAATCTATTCATACATATAAGATTAATCTAATTAAGAGGACATCATCTAACCAACCTAAACTGGCAGCTTATTTCTATTAAAAATGGGCTCTTCAAGTTTATTAATACCCTATTATTATGAATTATAAAATCAAATACTCTAAACGTTTAATTCCCGGAATACTCCTTTACGGCCTTGTTTTACTTGTAACATTTTCCTCCAAAACCTATGCCCAGGATACCCATATTTATATGGATAGTACCGCACAAGTAATAAGAGGTTATGGCGCAGCTAACATTGTTAACTGGCGCCCGGATATGACAAATAGTGAAATCAATGAAGCATTTGGTACCGGAAAAGGGCAGCTCGGTTTTTCTATTCTTCGTCTTCGTATCCCTCCAAATCAAAATGAATGGAGTGCTTATGTGTCCACAGCAAAAAAAGCGTATGACATGGGGGTAAAAATAATTGCTTCCCCATGGTCTCCTCCCGGCAGTCTTAAAACAAATAACAGTACGGTAGCTGGCAGTCTTAAAGTTGATGCATACGGTCAATATGCCGCTCATCTGAAAGCGTTCGTAAATTATATGGCGAATAAGGGCGTTAAATTGTATGCCGTTTCGGTTCAAAATGAACCAGATATTAATGTAAGCTATGAATCATGCGACTGGAGTCCTAACCAAATGTTACGATTCGTGAAAGAATATGGTGATTCTGTCGGTACCCGACTAATGGCACCAGAATCGTTCCAGTTCAGACGTGCCATGTCAGATCCTATACTTAATGATTCCACCGCCGCCGCACATCTGGATATTGTCGCCGGACATATTTATGGAGGAGGACTTGCCCAATATCCCCTTGCCCAAAAAAAAGGCAAAGAGGTTTGGATGACTGAACATATTACAGATAGTCAGGATCTAGGAAATCTTTGGCCTTTATCTCTTGACGTGGGTACGGAAATGCAAAAAGTAATGCAAGCCGATATGAGTGCTTATGTTTTTTGGTACATAGTAAGATATTATGGACCCATTGGAGATGGTTCGAACAGGACAATAGCAGGGGCAATAACTAAGCGTGGTTACGTTATGTCCCAGTTTTCAAGATTTATTCGTCCGGGAGATGTGAGAGTCAAGTCATTAGGACCAATTGGACGTGATTTTACTAATGTTATGGTAACAGCTTATAAAGATAGTGCCAATAAAGCTATTATTGTGGCTACAAATGCAAATTCATCCTCCAAGACCATAAATGTTATACTTGGTGATTCAACTTCCGGAACATTTCATACCTATATAACTTCGGATGCAAAAAACGTTGCAAAGGGAAATGATATAGATGCTTCTGGTACCGGTTTTACAACAACACTGCCTGCACAAAGTATAACCACATTTGTAGCAGATACATTACATATCATCACTACCGCAACTGAAAAACAACCAAGTCTTCCGGGATCTTTTAAACTACTTCAAAATTATCCCAACCCCTTTAACCCCAGTACGATCATTCGATATCGACTACCAGCAGCGCGTCAGGTGACACTGAAAGTGTATGATATACTCGGGCGCGAAGTAGCAACCCTGGTAAACGGTAAAGTCTCAGCAGGTGAACATCTGGTTCATTTTGATGCTTCACATCTGGCCAGCGGGATATATATCTATCGGCTCAAAGCCGGTAATTTTAGCCAAATACACAAGATGACACTCATTAAATAGTAATTATTGATAACAAACTATTGATTACATAGCACAAAGCCTTTTACTGGGGCTTTGTGCTTTTAACACAGGAAGAAAAATAAAAAGCCCGGCCATGCTTTAATTTACTTCACAATTTTAATCTTTTTTAAGTATTCTCTTATCCCCTGGAGGGAACCGATTATGAAAAAATTAGCTGTTCTCCTTTTTTGTCTTATGTCTTTGCAGTGGAATAATAGCTTTGCCCAATCCCCTTCTTTCAAAACATATGTAAACCCTGTAATTCCCGGAGATCATCCCGATCCCACACTTACCAAAGTCGGTAATTATTTCTATACCTCGGGCTCATCCTTTAACCCAACCCCAAGGTTATACCGGTCAACCGATTTAGTACACTGGAAAGTAATTGCCCAACCTGTTTTGGCTTCATGGGGACAATATAACAGCTTTCCGGGCGGAGGCGTATGGGGTGGTCATATGGTTTATTATAACCATAAATACTGGCACTACTTTGGTCTGGGAGGCGGAAGCATGTATTTTGTTACAGCGAATAACCCAGAAGGCCCATGGAGTACTCCTGTTAAGGTAAACGTACCCTCCGGCTTATCCGGATTGGGAGTTGATAATTCCATTTTCATTGATAAAATATATGGTTCCTGGTATATGTTGACTAAAAATGGCAGACAGAATAACCATATTGTAGAACTAGGTGATGATGGTCAGCCTACCGGTAAAGTATTGGACTTAACATGGCTCAATCCTCAATCCGAGGGATACCCTTATGGATGGGCCGAAGGACCGGTAATGTGGAAGCACAATGGCTATTACTATTACAGTTTCGCCCAGAATCTTGCTGGTGCTCAGTATGTAATGAAAAGTGACACCCTCACCGACAATTCTGCCGACTGGACCATTAAAAGCGGAACTATTTTCACAGGTGGGCAGGGACAATATGACGCACCTAATCACATCTCTCCTGCTGTTATGCTCGAAGACAGTACCAGCTGGGTTATTGGACAAAGCTACAATAAAGACTGGTATGCGCAGGGACGGCAGGGATTATTAATGCAGGTAACTTATGATGCAGAAGGATTTCCACAAATCCATTATCCATCCAATACTGCCGTGCAGGCACCCAAATTACCAAACAACGGCATTCCCTGGATGGTACCTAAATCAGATATGTTCGATTCCACCGGGCTTAACTCGGAATGGTCTTTTCTGGGGTACACACCCGATAGTTATCATTCATTAACCGACCGACCAGGTTGGTTGCATTTAGATGCCGGTCGAAATGGCACCTGTGTTATAAAAAATGACGGAGAACATCAGTACACACTCATCACCCGACTCGATTTCAACCCGGCTGCCGTGTATCACAGAGCGGGACTCGAAATTATCAACGGCCCACAAACGCTCGCTGCAAAGGTATACAGCACTGTTGATGATTCGGGAAACAAAATATTTGAATTTAGCTTTAATGGCACCGATTACAAAGCGCCTAATAAAATAGGGTCGATCGCATGGTTAAAGCTTGTGAGGAATGCACATGAAATTTCCGGTTATTACAGCTCAGATGGTGCTAATTGGTCAAGCATTGGAAACCCCATTGATGCCCGTGCAATAGATATTGAACAGACCCAATTCAATGATTTTACAGGAAATAAGCAAGGTCTTTTTGTTCAGGGTACTGGCGCCTACTTTGACCTTTATATTTACAGAGACGCCTACTCAAAAATGGCTGCGCAGTATCCAGCGAATTATTACGGGGTTACAAAATACAGCTCTTACCTGGGAAATATCCATACAGGTGATTGGGCTATGTACGCAGGTGTCGATTTTGGCAAGGAAGTGCAGCCTAAGACGGGTTTTAACTATCAACGTACACCTGGCAATGTTACATTCGAGGCCTCCAGCGGATCTTCCGGAGGTAAAATGGAAGTATGGATTGATTCTCTTGATACCGGCACAAAAATAGCAGAAACAACGATTGGAAATACCGATGATTGGAGATCTTTTGATACATTCAGCACCAAAGTTGATTCCATTAGCGGTCGTCATGATGTGTACCTACGGTTCACTGGCAATGACGGAGAAGAATTATTACGTCTAAAGAATTTAAAATTCACACCAAAACGTGTTCCTGTATTTACAGGAATTGATCACAACCCCGAACAATCCATTCCTGATCACTTCCGGTTATATTCCAATTATCCCAATCCATTCAATCCAACCACTGTTATCCGGTATCAATTACCTTTCAGCAGTGAGGTGAATTTACGCGTATATAATTATCTTGGCAGGCAAGTGGCTTTATTGATAGATAACAAAAAGATAAGCAGGGGAATTCATTCCGTAACATTCGATGGCTCCAGTCTGTCTTCAGGAGTGTATCTGTATCGTCTTAAAGCCGGTAATTATATCCAAACAAAAAAAATGATTCTACTGAAATAAAAAGAATTCATCTTTCACATTTCAAATTTGAATCTTGGTATATTTAACAAATAGATAATGTTCCAAGTTATAAACTTGAAATATTCCGGGATACCAGATAAAAAAATTCAAACTACCAATAAAAAACAAATCAGCGTAATTCTTAATCCGTATAATCTGCAATAATGATAAATAAAACATTATTGAAGCATCAGAACTACAAAACAAAATGCCAAAACCCATTGATTACAACTACCCAAAATAATCTTTTAAAATAATCAGGGCTCATTCATTCAATCCTGATCATCCTGATTCTAATTATTCATAAATCTTTGCTTATTTCTCAATGTAAATAAGCCATCAACAAATAACTAAAGATATAAAAAAGCCTGTCTCCATAAAGAGACAGGCTTTTTATTAAAGATTAGATCAATTAATGTAAGTTTGACCTCACTCTTATTTGATCAGCATCATTTTCTTACTGCTAATAAAATTACCTGCTTTTATACGGTAAATATACATACCGCTGGCGAGATGACTGGCATCGAAAGTAACCTGATGAAAACCAGCCTGCATCTTGCCATTAACTAAAGTCATCACTTTCTGACCCAATATATTATACACACTCAATTGGACTTCTGATGTTTTCGGCAGACTAAACTTGATGTTTGTTGTCGGGTTGAAAGGATTCGGGTAATTTTGCTGCAATGCATATTTGACAGGCAGATTCGTAGTATTGGTATGCTCGATCGGGGTATCTAATGTATCACCCAAATCGACTTTCACATTTTCCAATCTTAATGAATCGGTGGTTGAGTTATTTATACCAAATATGATACTGTTGAACTCACTTGCTGCTCCCGGTTTTTTGCTGTCAACGAGGGCACCTTCATAAAGGTATGAACCATCCGTTTTAGCGAAGCGGAGGTTGACCATATTATTGCCACTGGCATTAGGTTGCACGGTAATAGTAAAGTGGTACTTACCGGCACCCGGTGTTCCCGTACTTGCTATAGTACCCATACCATAGGCTCCTGATCCACTTGGAGCATACCATGCACCATTCACAATACCTCCAGCATTTCCATTTCCGGAAGCCCATGTTGGAGCACTGGAAGAACCATTCGATGGTATGAACAGATAACCACTGGTTGTATCTGTACCGCTCCAGACATATCCTACCTTTTGGGTTGAGTCAAGTTTACCAATGTTAGCAGCATTAAATAAACCGAAGCGTAAACTGTTAGCATCTTCGAAACCACCGCCACCGAGAGTCATATCACCGGATACAACAATCGCTTTTCCGGATGTCTGCTGTGGTTTTACATTTATACCAAATGAACCACCTACGACAGCCCAGCCTGTTGCAGCGTTACTACCGGATATGGTTGCATTACCTATAACAGATCCGGGTGTCAGAGTCCAGGCACTGTCGGTTTTAGAGGTTCCACCTAATTTTCCACCAAGGAATCCCCAGTCAGATACATAGAAAGACTGCCAGGGTTGTGGAGGTATGCTTATTGTACTATAGTCAACTTTAGTATTTTTCACATCCAGTTGGGTAAAGTCGCCTCCATTAAGAGCAAACATTACGGCATTAATTTTATTAGTTGTAGCAGGTGCCATAAGAGTACCACCAAACCAATACGCTTTATTTTGCTCTTCCATGTACCATTTTATTTCGTTAGTCGTATCATTAACCTGTTGGATCGAAAAAGCAAAATTATAAGTTCCCGGTACTATTTCAGCATTACGTGGAGCCTGCTTTATTGCGGCAATTGGCCCACCATTGTTACTCCATGTACTGTTCCAGTGACCACTATTTAATGTCCAGACTGTGCCTGATCCACCACCACCATTAGCCATGGTTCCATCTCCGGATCTCGGATCAAATTCATAACCGGAATATTTGTTCGGGCCCATCCAGGCAGCCGAATCCGTATACTGATATTTCAGTGTTGCACTATCCTCATATGCTATTGCATAACGCAGTGGTGTATAGCTATTTCCAGCTCCGGTTGCACCTGTAAATACCAGCTGTCCTGTAACTACTAGTGCTGAATCTTTCTTCAAAGGTACGGACTGTCCAAAACCACCTTCTATGGTAGCCCAGCCATCTCCATTTATTGGAGCGGAACCTTTTATTGTACCATTACCAATTACTGTTGAGGTATCATTCATTACGGGCCAATAATTTCCCTCGGCTGTTGTTCCCCAATTTTTAACATAGAAAGACTGAAATGGAGCTTCGGGAACTGTAATAGGGTTACCATATGTTGATTTAGCATTGGTCACATCAAGTTCAGTCCAGTCACCTGTATTAATACCAAAACAAATGGCATTGATTTTATTCGTTGTTGCAGGAACTTGAAGCGAACCACCAAACCAGTACTCTTTATTTTGTTCTTCCAGGTACCATTTTACTTCGTTGGTCGTATCATTAACCTGCTTGATTGAAAATGCAAAATTATATGTTCCCGGTACTAATTCTGCATTATAAGGTTGCTGTTTAATGGCTGCAACAGGTTTACCGTTGTTACTCCAGGTACTATTCCAGTGACCACTATTTATTGTCCATACTGTACCTTCACCACCGCCACCATTAGCCATAATACCGTCCCCGGTTCGCGGATCAAATTCATAACCGGAATATTTGTTTGGACCTGACCAGGCTGCCGAATCCGTATACTGATATTTCAGTGTAGCGCTATCCGAATATGCTAATGCATAACGCAGCGGTGTATAGCTATTACCAGCGCCGGTTGCACCTGTAAATACCAATTGTCCGGTAATTACTATTGCCGAATCTTTATTCACTTTCATAGTATCATTGAGTCCCCCTACTATGGTAGCCCAGCCTCCTCCACTTATAGGAGAAGAACCTTTTATCATACCACTACCAGCAGCTGTTGAGGAATCATTTATTACCGGCCAATAACTTCCATCGGCCGATGTCCCCCACTTTGAAATAAGGGTACTCTGTGCAAAAAGTGCACCTGTAACCATAAA
>DASQZP010000692.1:0-13149 GCA_035638655.1 Bacteroidales bacterium | reverse complement strand
ATTTTATCAGCACACATTCTTATGGAGTGAAACAGGGTTATCTCGACGAATATGGCAATACAGGTACACGACTGGCTGAAGAAAATATGAGCGTGAGCGGTGATGTACTCCAATCGCGCAAAGAGATTGAAAATTCATCGATGCCCGGACTGGAACTGCATTATACCGAATGGAGCGCTTCCTATACACCATCTGATCCCATACACGACAGCTATCATGAGGCACCTTACGTACTGCAAAAGCTAAAACAAGTGGATGATGCAGCCCAATCGATGTCGTACTGGACGTTTACGGATATTTTTGAAGAAGCAGGTCCCCGTTTCGAGCCTTTCCATGGCGGATTTGGCATGCTCACTATCCAGGGCATCAACAAACCGGTATTTTATGCTTACAAGTATATGAACGAACTGGGTAATACCGAACTTGTTAACAACGATTCTATGTCCTGGGCCTGCAAAGATAATAATGGCAATATTCAGGTGCTTGCATGGGATTACACCTACACATTACCCGATGATTCTATCAATAACCAGCAATATTATATTCAGGACCTGCCTTCCAGACAAAAGGGAAAACTAAGAATCAGCATCTCCGATGTCCCCGCCGGCAAGTATGCCCTCGAAGTTTACAAAACCGGCTATCGCAGCAATGATGCCTATACCACTTACCTGGATATGAATAAGCCGGCACATCTTTCACAGGTGCAGGTGAAGGAAATGAAAAAGCTGAACAACGGTGCCCCGGAAACAAAGGAAATCATTACGGTTGGACCGGATAGTAAATTTTCGAAATCACTCGACCTGCGCGAAAATGATGTGTATTTTTTGAATCTGGTGAGGCTTTAGTCCGAATATAAGGTGCATTTTCTTATAACTTGTTCCAACTGTCAGACACCTTCGATGAAAATTATAATCGGGTAGGCAACTTAAGAAAGCACCATGCAATCCGGGACAGTCTAACAAGGTGTCTGACAGTTACGAACTTAAATTTCACAACCATGAAAAATACTTTTCTTTATAGTTTAATAGGTCTGAGCTTGCTATTGAGCAGGCCGGCGATTGGACAGGAACAGGTTTCTATAGATATTCAACAGAAATACCAGACCATCGATGGGTTTGGAGGATCGCTGGCTTATTATGACGGATGGCTGCCGGCTCATCCCAACCGGTCCAAAATTTATGATTATCTTTTCAGTGACCTTGGACTGAGTATTTTGCGTCTTCGCAACACCTATATGAATGAAGACGGAGACAATCCCGATATGGATAATTCAGAGACAATTGTATCTGAAGGCAAACAACGCAGTTCCTTTGATATCATGATCTCCTCCTGGTCTCCTCCCGGTAAATATAAAAGCAACGGCCAACCAGCGAATGATGAAACCATGGCATCGCTGGCAACAGACACATCCGGTAATTTTGTATATGGCGGATTTGCAAACTGGTGGTATCAGTCCCTTCTTCAATATAAGAAAAAAGGCGTTGACGCTACCTATATCAGCATCCAGAATGAACCCAACTGGAATCCTGGATATGAGGGTTGTATATTTATGCCACAGGAACAAGTGGTTTACGACAGTAAACTCGATTCAAATGTAAGAGTTGCCTCTTATGCAGAAGCTTTCAGTACAATGTATGATACACTTGCAAAGTACGGTTCAAACCTGAATGTGAATCCAAAAATGGTCGGGCCTGAAGTGCTGGGAATTGAAAATGCCTGGTCGGGTCGCCCTTCCGATTACACCAAAACGATGGATATGTCCAAATGTTATGCTGTGGCGCATCATCTTTATACAGGAGCCGATGCTGCAAATATGGCCATTCTGGCAAATCAGTATCCCGACAAACCCAAAATGCAAACTGAATTCAGCGACAAAGACTGGTTTACCTTATCGCAAGTCATCCAGAACTCCCTTACCGTTGAAAATGTTACCGCTTACCTGGTCTGGGATATGTTCTGGCCCGGTGAGAACAGTCTGATCATTACAGATTTTCCGTGGGACCGCTCACAATGGGTTTACCCGGACGGTTTTAAAGTAACCTCTAAATTCTATATGTTTAAACAATTTGCCGGTTTTATAAAGCCTGGCTGGATCAGGGTGGCAGCATCCTCCACAGGTTCTTCCGTCAAATCTTCGGCATTTATCAGTCCCGACAGCTCAAAGATGAGCATCGTGCTGATAAACACTTCGGACAACGAAGATTCTGTTGCCATTGCTCCGGAGAATTTTTACATTGACTCCGGCAGAATATACTCTACAACAGAAACCCTGAATTGTAGTTTAACAGGTGATTATACAGGAGATTATACCGGAGGTACCGTAAAAATTCCAGGAAAATCTGTTTCAACTGTCACGCTGGCTTTATCTTATGATATTCCTCAAAACATAAAAAGTAACCAGGATAGTCAAAATGGATTAATGCTTTACCCGAATCCTTTTACAACTGAGACAACGCTGGATTTGCAGAAATTCACAGACAATGCTGAAATTGCAATTTATAACGTGAACGGACAACTAATTAGCCGCAGCAAAACATCAGGAAATGGTTTTGTTAAAATAGGGGCATCCCTGGAAAAAGGAATTTATTTGCTCATGATTACTGACGGGGCAAAGAAAATCAGTTTTAAAATGATAAAACAATAGTGCAGATTTTATGACAGCATTAATAAAAAGCACCCCGGTTATTTTGGGAGCTTTTTAAATTGATGATAACTTACAAAATAAATCAGAGTTTTGAAATTCAGGTTTTTGTCAGAAATAATTTACAGATAAATGATGTGCTAATTTATTCAAAAGAAAATCTTTTTTTGCCGGCTTGCTGATATAATCAATACAACCCGCCTGCACGGCTTTTTCTTTTTCATCGGTGGTAGCATAGGCTGTATAGGCTATAATTTTAATGTAGGGCTTGTATTGCTTTATACGGCGGGTAGCTTCATACCCGTTTATATCGGGCAGGCGAATATCCATCAGGATCAGATCCACAACATTGATCCTGGCCAGCTCAACAGCTTCATTTCCAGTAGTGGCAAGTAACATTTTCAATCCTGAGAGTGTGAGAATCTCTTTCACATAAGCTGCATTAAAGGCATCATCCTCAACAACAAGTATGGTTTTTTGAGAACTATTTTCAGGCAGGGAAGTTTTAACACCAATTTCAGAATCGACAGACAGCAGCGTTGACATACAGGGCACGGAAAAAGAGAACGTACTGCCTTCACCGGGTTTTGACTCAAGGGATATTTCGCCGCCTAATAATTTCACCAGTCCTTTCACAATCGATAACCCCAACCCGTTTCCGCCTGCATTTTTTACCTCTATTTGGTGAAGCTGCGTAAAACGATCAAAAACTGCCTCCTGCTTGTCAGCAGGAATGCCAATTCCTGTATCGGAAACATAAAAAAGAAGCTGATTATCATCATCTTTTTTACAGCCTGTAATTACTGTTCCCTGTGGAGTAAACTTAAATGCATTACTGATCAGATTAATGAGTATCTGTCTCAGTTTTACCTTATCGGTCAGAATGATGGCATCCTTCCTGTTAATATCTGTCCTGACAAGGAAACGGACATCTGCTCTTTTCGTTCGTTGCTGGTATTCCTTAAAAAATTCAGAAAGATCATCAAACAGAGCATGAATGTCACATTCGCCGGTATTTACCTGCAACTGTCCGGATTCTATTTTGGCAATATCCAGAATATCATTAATTATTGAAAGCAGATCATGCGATCGCTGACGGATGATGTTGGTGAATTCATGCAGTTTTTCCTTATTTCCATAAGAATCTTTCAGCAGTTCGGAAAAACCTATAATAGCATTCATGGGTGTCCTGATCTCATGACTTAAATTCTGCAGAAATGCTGTTTTTAACCTGTCACTTTCTTCTGCCTTTTCCTTGGCTTTAATAAGTTCCTCTTCTACTTTTTTTTGTTCGGTAATATCCTGAATGACGCCGAACAACACCTTCTTTTCTATATCATATTCAGCAATAGAATGAATATCTTTAATTATTCCTGTATCAACAGCCCTTATCTTAAATTCAATGTCGTAGGGCCTGTCATTCTCTATTAATTCTTTGAGTGCATTATCCAGCATAGGGCGGTATTCCGGCAAGGGAACCTCTTTTACTACCGAAAAATTCATGTGATCCGTTGCTATACCATAAATCTTTGAGGCACCAACCGAGGCAATCATCTCATTAGTATCGAGATGAAGTTCCCAGTTTCCTGATTTTGATGCGATTTCAGCTCTTTGAAGCCGGGCTTCACTTATCCGGATTGCTTCTTCTGCTTCTTTGCGCTCACTGATATCCCTGAGAAAACTCTGGTATGTTCCGTCGGACATGGCTTTCGAATTCATCTCAATCTGTACAACTGTGCCCGATTTGGTTACTATTTCTCTTTCAATTATTATGGTTTTCCCCGAATCCAGCAGGTCATATCTTAATGGCTTTGCAGCTAATACATTGCTGTTAAAAAGGGCGGATATATTCATGCTAAGCAGTTCATCTTTTGAATAACCTGTGAGTTCAGTGGCTTTGTTATTGACCAGGATAAGATCACCCTCAGAATTTCCCCATAAAAAAGCATCAGGTGCAGTTTCAATAAGTACTTGAAATTTATCGTCATTGAAGGAGATCCCTGGTTTTGGATTATTGATTTTTGCAGCTTTCATTATATGAAACTTATATTATATTGCATTCCATAAAAGCATATTATTAACCACTTAGATGAATTGTGTATGAATTTACTCAAAATTTTAAATAATACATACCCTTTTCAGAATTTCTGAAAATATGATGTAAAACTAATGAGTTTAAGATAAGAATTTATTTAAATTGTTGATCGGAAATACAGTCCTCATATAAATTTACTTAAGGACTGTAAGAAAACACATTTCTTTTATCAAAAAGACGATGTGGTGATTGTCGAAAATAAAAATAATTTGAGTTTGTCAATGACACAGTTATAGGACATTATGGACAGACACTAATTAGTTGCTATTTCCAGGCTTCTTCATTTTCCTGCTGGAAATGAGAAAAAGCCTTTATCAATCCATCCAGCACTTCAGCCGATGTTTCAAAAAGTGCTTTCGCCCTGGGATCTTCCACTTTGCTAATATCTTTACGTAAATGATCAGATATTTCCTCTATGCCTGACTGTATATTTTGTGCGTGTTCTTTTGGATTATTGGTATTCAATTCTTTCATCACTGTATATTTTTAAGTTAACAATTTGTTTTTGTATTCATTTTACTAACAATGGTGAAAAATAAATGTTTTCTTTCATTTCTGTTAATTGCTGTTTGTTTTCAATCAGATTTATTATAAAAAAATCCGCTCACCAAAAATCTATCCTTTGCTATATCATGTTTCAAAATAAAATGATAGGTTTGTAAGTCGCTTTCGAAATTCAAAATTCTTTAATGAAGGAGCATACGTAACTTCAAATGAAATGTAAATATATAAGTATTTGACATTATGGATGAAATGCAACAAGAAAAACCCTTACTGAAAGATTCCAATCTGTACATTATTTTTATGATCACCCTCCTGGCTGTAATGGGGGTTGCCAGTATAACGCCTGCGTTTCCGGAAATGATCAGGTTTTTTCACATTACTTCCAAACAAGTGGGCTGGCTGATCGTGGTGTTTACCCTGCCGGGTATTGCACTTACCCCGGTTATGGGTGTGCTGGCTGACCGGTTGGGGCGCAAAGCCATTCTTATTCCTTCACTATTTGTTTTCGGACTTGCCGGGTTTGCCTGTACTTTCATGCGTACATTCGAACATCTGCTCATTCTTCGTTTCATACAGGGGATTGGCGCTGCAACTCTTGGTTCGTTAAATATCACCCTGATCGGCGATCTGTATGCAGGGCCCAGACGTGCTTCTGCCATGGGCTATAATGCCAGTGTGCTGAGTATTGGTACTGCCGCTTATCCTGCCATTGGGGGCGCTATTGCCATGTTCGGCTGGTTTTATCCCTTTGTACTGCCCCTGCTGGCTGTTCCTGCCGGTATTGTTGTAATACTTGGATTGAAAAATCCTGAACCGCAACGAGGTGTGGAGCTGAAGGCTTATCTGAAAAGTGCCTGGAAAAATATCAACCAGCAAAGTGTTTGGGGATTGTTCATTGCCAATATTGTTGTATTTATTATGCTCTATGGTTCCCTGCTGACTTATTTTCCCATGTTGCTGGAGAAAGTGCTGCATGCCAATTCACTGAATATTGGTCTGGCCATGTCGGCTATGTCATTAAGTACTGCTATTGTTTCTTCCCAGCTGGGACGACTGCGTAAAAAGTTTGAAAGCAAAACCTTATTATTTGCCAGCTTCATTATTTATGCAGCAGCATTGCTCTTTATCCCCCTTTCCCATTCATGGAGCATGATCTTTGCCTCTGTGGTGCTTTTTGGTATCGCGCATGGTATGAATATTCCAAATATTCAAACCATGCTGGTAGGGTATGCGCCGATGAAAGAACGTGCCGCTTTTATGTCTATCAACAGCATGGTGTTGCGTATCGGACAAACCCTGGGGCCGCTGGTAATAGGCTTCTTCTTTACCCTGGGCAGTTTCCGTATGGCCTTTTGGGGTGGTAGTGTCCTGGCTTTGCTGATGATAGTAGTTATTGCTGTGATGGTCAAGAGAAAAGAATAATAACATTAAAAACCCAATTAAATGAATTTTGTTGTAACCCAATCTCTAAAAAGGAATGATGTTTCGGAAGAAATGATGAAACCGCATGTTAACTACCTAAAGGAATTGCTTGACAGGGGTAAACTGGTGGTTACCGGCCCATTTACTGATGACAGGAGAGGTGGGATGTTTGTGCTTGAAGTGAATGATCAGGCCGAAATGAAAGAAATTGTAAACAACGATCCTGCTTTTAAAAGCGGTTATGTTGAAAGTGAGGTTCGGCCTTACAAAATTGTTTTTGAACGGTAGGGATAGTTGTTTTTACCGGAGGCACAGTGCCCGGTTAAAAAAAGATTAAAAAAAAGGCTGTCCGGGAAGAACAGCCTAATTATTAATATCAACAGGTTTAAACTATGCAAGTTTAACATTTACTGCATTCAATCCTTTTTTGCCCTCTTCCAGGTCAAAAGTTACTTCATCATCTTCCCTGATACTGTCTTTCAGTCCACTGACATGAACGAAGTATTCTTTAGAAGAATTTGCATCTTTGATAAACCCAAATCCCTTGGATTCATTGAAAAATTTTACTGTTCCGTTATTCATAATTTTAATTAATTTGATGGTCGCAAGGTAAGACAATAAATTGAATATTAATAACTTTTTTTACTGTTTTGTGATTTTTTTTTCCGTAAATGAATTTGTTCCAATGTAAATGATGCAGCAATATGCTGCCAGGTGCCAAAAGATGAATAGAAACATGATTAATTCAAAGGCCACAAGTCTGGAGACTCATATCTTTGTAATAGGAAGAAACACGAAAGAGACACGTTATTGGGTAAGGTACAATTCAGGAGACCTTGCACGAGATAATTAAGGACACAGACAACATGTATGCGCCAGAGTCTGTGGGATATAACCATCCGATACCATCGGATTATCTGCCTGGACCTTCTTGTGTAAACAGACAAGTAGATACTTGCGGCAGAGGTGGTATGAAGCCGGGACCACAAGTCCGAAGACAGCTGTGTAAAATTTTATAATATGGCTTATCTTACAAAGAAAACCAGTAATTAAACTTAACAAGGAAGATATTATCCGGGAACGTATGAGTTAGCCCGTGCATGGCATCTCCCAGCGGGCCGTAGGCCGAGCCTTCATACAAAGTACGGTCCTGTGACCACACAAAATAAAACTGTGATCCCGGGCGGTATTCCCAGCGAAACACCAGGTTCGACCGGAACTGTGCAAAATTGAAGTCTGGATTATCAAAAGACCAGGTTGTTATACCACTTCCATCCACAACATCATATTGATTTTCGTTGCGTACTGTTTGCAATTTGGCAAATCTGCCGGTGTAGTTGTCTGCTTTAGGATCGGTAACCTTCTTAAAGTCACTGTATTTTCCGGTAGAGGCAAACGGACTGCCATAATATTGTAAAGAGATCTCTGGTGTAATGTAATAATCCAGCCGGAAAGTCAATCCCAATGTCTGCTGATCAATTGATCCCAGAATATACTCGTGTGCATTCCCTTCAGTTCGGGTATCAACATACTGTAACGTGTTCAGATTATCTTCATAATCGAAATGGACAGAGAACTTAAATATGCTTGATGGCGTAGTGGTAAAGCCAGGATGTACTGACCAGCTTTTTTTACTGTTGTTCCCGGCATTTGACAGGTTACTGCTTACATTAAAGAAAATATTTTTAGAAGGATCTGTCCTTACATAGAAAGAATGGTTCCATTGGGCTGGCAAAAGCATGGCGGGTCCGCCCCGCAATTTTCTGGTATCCAGCGATTCAAGGGTGTAGGCCGAAGAAGCATTCAGAGCCCATTTATTTGTAAATTCCATGTACGCCCATATATCTGCCTCCGAATAGGTATTTCGTCCTCCAAAATCAAATCCGTTGTTTTGTCCGATTCCGACATTGTAAGTCCTGAAAATAGAAACAGGGTGATTTACAAAATAAGAAACTTCATTTGACTGGTCTATTGCATCTGCCATTTGCATGTATCCAAGGTCGTTCAGCTCAAGGCCCGGAGAGTTCCAGTTAAGCTCAGTGGAATAACGCCAGAGTCCTTTACTTCCTTTGCCAATCTTTAAGCTTCCTCCATATCCTGATAACCTGTTGAGGGTACTGTCTAAACTAACATAATTAATATCCGGTCGCTGGTAATACCTTGCTGATGATCGCTGCAGGTTGATCATTGCCTGAGAGCTGCCTTCTACCGTACTTCCTGTGAATTTTGCATCCACAAAAAATTCTTTATCATGCCAGTGATGCAATACATCAATACCTCCGGTATAGGCAGCATTACTCAGAAAATTTAATTCGGGCTTATCAATATACCGGTTGGTGGCTGTAAATATTCCGCCTACAACAGTATTTCCTTCATTTATATCCTGTTGTACACGCGCAATAGTATAATTAGTCATGGGTTCAACCAGGGTATTACTGGTTATACCATTTGTGCTGATTTTTGCAAAAGTATTGGCCGTAAGACTTTCCAGTACACCAACAGATAGGCCCTCAGCTGTTTTTCCGCTGAGTTTAACTGCACCCAGTATAGGTGTATTTTCCGGCGTTTGAATATACTGGGTGTCTTTAATATCAGGCGAATAGGAAGGAGCATGTCCGATACGGCGGCTGTAAAAAAGGCTGGAATTATTATAGTCGAAACTGAAAATATTCTTTCCTTCAAGGAAGAAGGGCCGTTTTTCTTCAAAAAAAGTTTCAAAAGCCGTCAGGTTCATGACAGAAGGATCGGATTCAACCTGTCCAAAATCCGGATTGATAGTCAGATCGGCCGTAAAATTGCTGGTTAACCCTATTTTTGCATCCAGACCGGCATTGCCCAGCCAGTTTCTTCCGTCCTCAGCAAATGGATTGCCTGTCTCTTTTTTAAAAGTATTCATCTTTCCAAGTGCATAGGGCATAATTTCAATTCTTCGTGATTTGGGCAGACTATTAATACCATGTAATTCTCCGAAAAGGTAAAGCATGCCCGGACCCGTTGAAGTTTGTGGCTCCCAGTCACTTTCTTCCTGTAACCTGTCGATCCATCGCCAGCTGTGCATGCCCCATACCTGCTTTTTTGCTGTGCTGTAACGAAGCTGACTTAACGGGATTTCCATTTCAACTGTCCAGGCTGAATCTTCCATCCCGGTTTTGGCTTTCCATACAGCATTCCAGTTGGGATCACCGTTCATGGGATTCGTGAGCAGCATATCAATTCGTTGGCCAGAGGCTGTTACATCAAATTCGAAACCAGTCCTGTGGTCAAAATAACTGTCAAAACAAATTCCCACCACATCGCCGGCCATCTCGTCCCTGCGTGCTGCTTTTCGTGATATCTTATCAGGTTCATAGTCCACAGCCCTGATGGCTACATAGACATTTTTATCATCATACAATACCTTTAGAAATGTAGGCTGGGAGGGAGGTGCACCCTCATTTGGTATCCATTGGGTATATTCCCCGGCCCAGGATCCCTGCTGCCAGCAGGTATCGTCCAGTACGCCGTCAATTACAGGAGCTTTACCCGATAGGTGTTGCGTATTATAAACACGTACATTTCTGTCAGCCTTTTCTTGTATACTGTCTTTTCCGGATTGTGCGGCAACATAAAGAAGATTACCCCATAACAAAAACAGAGCAGAAAAAATGATTGATCCGGGTTTCATATATGTATCAGATATTAATATTATTAAATATGCCGGTTATCTCCGGCTTATACATGACATTTGCCCGGATACTTATTATCCTTTGTGATTTTTATAAAATAGTTCTGAGTATTGTAGGATAACTCTGATATCAGGAACATCCAAAGATAATGCCTGAAATTTAAATATCAAACCCGCAACGTAAAAACAAGCACTTAAGAAAGATCTAAGTGTATATTTGGTCGATAACTGCCATAAATGAGTATTATTGAGTAGTGAATACCCCAAATATGGAATGGAAGGATTACTAATCAGAGTCTGTTAAAATAGTCAAGTGTCTGGATCAAAATGTTCGGGAACGAGGCGTGCAAAAATTTTAATCCGCAGTATACTTTTTCAATTAGCAATTGGCAATTGGCAATTGAAACCTTCCGGGGAAGTAGCCGATGCATAATTTGAACAACATGTTGGTAAAAGTTGTCTCCTAAGCGCCTAATGCTTATGAGGAATTAAAATTTTTGCAATAATGCAGTTATCAGGCATTATGGACAGACACTAATCAGTTAACATTTAATGAATACTGATTTTTTATGGTTGCATGATGGATCAGGATGCAGTACTTTTATTTCTTAACAGCAAGAACAGAACCAGTAAGAATGAAATGCTCAGCAATACTATCCCAATAAGGCAATAAGTACCGCAGAAGAATTCATTCGAAGCATTACACATACCAGCAAAACATCCGGTAATTACCATGATGATCCAGTCAATAAAAAATAGTATGGATGCAACATAGAACCATTTTAGTACTGAAGCTTTCATTTTTTTATTAGTTTTATTCGATTTTAGCATTTGTTTGTCACACTAAATATAATAAAAAATTTAATTATGAGCAAATGTTCATAATAAAATAAATAGAAAATTGTATGTCAAGGCCCAAACATCTTCGAAAAATAAGCAATCCTCCGGGTTACAAAGGGTTTAATCCGATAGGTGTAAGTAATGATCATTTGCCCGTTGTACTGAATCTGGAAGAATATGAAGCTATCAGGCTCAGTGATTTTGATCTGAACGGACAGGTTGAAGCTGCAGAAATCATGGGTATATCAAGACCTACCTTTGCACGCATTTATGAGTCGGCACGCAGAAAAGTGGCCCAGGCTTTTGTAGAAGCACGACCACTGGTTTTTGAAGGCGGGAAGGTTTATTTTGACAGTGACTGGTATATATGTAATAATTGTGGTTGCCGTTTTGATCATCCTGATAAGGAAATACAGGTAAGTGTATGTGCCTTATGCGGATCAACAGATATTAAGCAGTTAAAAGGTGATGAAAAATAATCGTTTTCTCTGGCTAAACCAGGATAACATATCACATTTGGTGGCTGATATAATTCAATAATAAATTACCTTACAATTCTATGAAAATCGCCATTACTTCAACAGGAAATACTCCTGATGCACAGTTAGATAACCGGTTTGGCCGGTGTGAATATTTTGCCTTTTATGACACTAAAGACCATTCGATTAAATATTTGCCAAATCCTCATAAAAATGACGTGAAGAGTGCGGGGGAAGAATCAATTAAACTAATTGCTTCAAAAGGTGTCCAAAAAGTTCTTTCCGGTGAGTTTGGTGTAAAGGTAAAGAATCAGGCCGACAAGTACAGGATACAACTCATCATGCTGGAAGATACCACAAAAACAATTGCCGAACTGATCCAAATGCTGGATCATTAGTGAAGATTGATTTTCAGTAATAAAGGAGGTATCCGGCAATTAGTAATGAGGCCACTTTTAGAATCTCTGCAATTCCATATAATAAATGAACAGATGATTTTTTGCCGGGTTTACTGCCATTTATGATCAAAACCGCCCTTTTATTTAGAGAAGGAAGCAGATGAATGGTTTGCCATGCCAGCAATAAAACAACGGTACCTGCTGAAATTATTAACGGGTAATGCCCTGTGATACCATGAATGTTAAGTGATAATACAAACATAATAAGAAATACCCATTCCATCCTGTTCATTGCAGTAAATACTTTTTTACCGATACTTAGTCCGGTGGTTTGTGTAACTCCCTCTGCACGAAATTTTAACCAGGCTTCCATAAAACTGATGGAACTAACAAATCCGGCCCAGAATAAAACTGTAATTGACGAAATTATATGCATTTGATAATTCTTGAAATTTCAACTTATAAAGTTAACCGGCTCAATACAGCCTCCTTATTCATGACTTTTTGGGCCAGAGACTGAATGGTTTCTTTTTTCACAAGCGTGTAAAAACTTTCCCTGACAACGATATATTCGTTATGAAGTGGGCAGGGGTTGGCTGCATCGCAGCTTTTAAATCCAAAGCCACACTTATTAAAAAACTGTTTTCCTTCCATTACCAAAATAACTTCATGCAAAGAGAGAGGCTCATCCGGATTTTCAAAAAAGAACCCACCGCCACGGCCTTTGAGCGAATTAACGAGTCCGGCCCTGGTTAGTTGTTGTAATATCTTAGCCATATAAGGCTCCGGTGAGTCGGTCTCTTTGGCAATTTCCTTAAAACCGGGCCTGTTGCCGGAATAATTTGCCATTGCAATATAAACAAGTGCTCTTAAGGCGTATTCGGTGGGTTTGGATAACATGAAAGGTATTTTTATTAATTCATCTCTTTTTCGAGCTCAATAGCTTTGGGAAACAAAATATTATTTTCAAGATGGATATGACGGTGCAGGTCATCTTCAAACTCTTTCAGATTTTCCATGGTTACTTTGTAAGTGGTACATCCGTCTTCTGGTATTTTGTAATTTTCAGATAGTTCTGCAATTTTTTCAAAACGACTGCCTTCTGC
>DASQZP010000691.1:0-10291 GCA_035638655.1 Bacteroidales bacterium | reverse complement strand
ATGGCGAAAGCCCCTGTGTAGTAATTGCGGCACCTACTCCTGCAAGTTGCTTTTATTATGCCTACGAAGCAGCTAAAATTGCCATCGAACATATGACACCGGTAATTCTGCTTACTGACGGATACCTTGCCAATGGTTCAGAACTTTGGCAGATACCCTCCTCGGCAAGTTTACCTGAAATTGTTCCTCCGCTTGTAAAAGACAATGATCCTGATTATTCTCCTTACAAAAGAGATCCCGAGAAAATGAACCGTTTCTGGGCTTTTCCGGGACAGGAAGGACTCAGGCATCGTATTGGCGGACTTGAAAAAGCCGATATAACAGGTGAAGTATCGCACGACTCTGTTAATCATCAGGTTATGGTTGAACACCGCGAGAACAAAGTAATGAAAGTTGCTAACTACGTTCCTGAGCAGGAAGTATTTGGCGATCCTGAATCAGATCTCATGGTGATTGGCTGGGGTGGAACATATGGTGCACTTTATACTGCTGTAAAGGAAATGCAGGAAGAAGGAAAAAGTATTTGCCTGGTACAATTCAAGCATATTAAACCTTTACCCCGTAATACAGACGATGTACTGAAAAAAGCAAATAAACGCATCATCTGTGAGCTGAACATGGGTCAATTTGCAATGTACCTTCGCTCCCAGTTCCCACAATATCAGTATTTGCAATTCAATAAAGTTCAGGGTCTTCCGTTTATGATCTATGAACTAAAATCCAGATTTAATGAATTATTGGAGGAAAAATAATCATGTCAACACAATTAAAAGATATACCGGTAATGACCAAAGATGACTTCAAGCTCGACCAGCCCGTAAAGTGGTGTGCAGGTTGTGGTGGTCATGCAGTCTTATCAACTATTCAGAATGCTTTGCCTGAAATTGGCACAAAGAAAGAAGATGTTGTTTTTGTTTCCGGAATTGGCTGTTCTTCGCGTTTCCCATACTATATAAACACCTATGGCTTTCACAGTCTTCATGGGCGTGCAGCCCCTATTGCTTCAGGTATCAAAGTCGCAAACCCGAAACTGGATGTTTGGATTGTTACCGGAGATGGCGATTCAATGGCAATAGGCGGAAATCATTTTATTCATATTCTTCGCAGAAATATTAACGTTAACATACTGTTATTCAACAACAAGATCTACGGATTAACCAAGGGGCAGTATTCACCCACTACGCCGAAGGGCAGTGTGACCAAAACCTCTCCGGAAGGAAGTATTGAGAACCCTTTCAAACCCGGTGAACTGGCAATGGGAGCCCAGGGTAATTTCTATGCACGTGTGGTTGATACTGAGCCTAAGATGATGAAAGAAGTATTTATAGAAGCAGCTAAACACAAAGGAACTTCATTGATTGAAATTTTACAGAACTGTGTAATTTTCAACAACCAGGTTCATTCTGAAATTACCGGGAAGGATGTACGTGATGACCATCAGATATACCTACAACACGGTAAACCCATGGTCTTTGGCAAGGAAAAAAACAAAGGTTTAATACTGAAGAATTCAAGACTGGAGGTCGTAACTATCGGAGAAAACGGGATAACAGAGGATGATATTCTTATCCATGACGCGCACAATCCTGATGATACTACTCATTATATGCTTTCACGGATGTCATTACCTGAATATCCCGTAGCAATGGGCATTATCCGTTCCTGCATAAGTACTGTATATGAAGATGAACTGCGGAAACAGGTAGAGGAAGTTAAAGAAAAATCAAAAATCAAAAATATAGACGATCTGCTTAACAGCGGAAATGTTTTTGAAATTAGTTAGTATCTGTCCATAATGTCCGATAACACCTTGTTATCGAACTTTTTGATTCAGACACTAGACTTTATTGACAGACTCTAATCTTTCAGAAAAAGAGGTTCGGATTAAAATCTGAACCTCTTTTTATTTGATACTGATCCTCATTTGTTATGATTGATAACACATCCGGGATATTCAAAATAGCTGAAATTTGATTAATTTTAACAAAAACACAGGTTGGTAAAAATTTAAACTGCAAAAATCAGGAATTAATAACCCAATACTTATCCAGATAAATAAATAGTAAATTTCGTGTAAATATTCTGATATGAAAACTCCGGTTAACTCAGAGAAGGACCTGAACAAACTTTTAGCAGAAAAAAAAGAACGCCTGAAAGAATTGTCATGTATTAACCGGACTACACAAATTATTAAGGAAGGGAAAAGTATTGAAGAGACATTGCATCAGATCTGCCTGATATTACCTGCTGCCTGGCAATATCCTGAATCAACTGTAGCCCGGATTATTTTTGATAATCAGGAATATAAAACAGCCAGATTCAGAGAAACCAGCTGGAAACAAAGCCAGACATTTGATACAATAGACAACAAAAAAGGCACGATAGAAATATTTTATCTTGAAAAGTTCAATGAACTTGATGAGGGTCCTTTTCTGAGGGAAGAAAGACATTTAATTGACAACCTGGCCAGTATCATTGCCAATTATATTAATAGTGTGGCAGCCAAAAATATCCTGAAGGATACTTTGCAAAAAGACACTATCAAACCCGAAATTTCTGAATTTAAAACCCCCGTAGTAAACAGCAGGCAACTGTTACAGAAATTTCTGAATAAGCAAAACTCAAACCGTGATATTTTCCATGATCTGATGCCATTTAAAGTTAAAGAAATATTACTGGTAGCCACCCTTTATGATGCATTCAGCATTGAAAAAGAAGGCAGGTTTTCAGAACATATTCTGGGGGAATATCACCAGCTCAATCTTACCTCTATGCCAAGGGTTACGGGGGTTTCCAGTTATGATGAAGCTGTAGGTCAGCTCCGTTCAAAGCATTATGATCTGGTCATTCTGATGATGGGTAGTGATAAGGTAACTCCTATTGAAATAAGCAGTAAGGTAAAAGATGCATTCCCCTATATACCAATTTATCTGCTACTAAATAACAACCGGGATGTTACTGAATTTCAAGAAAAAAACAAAGGTCTTACCACAATTGATAAACTATTTGTTTGGAACGGCGATTCCAAAGTCTTTTTTGCCATGGTCAAACTGCTGGAAGACCGGGTGAATGTTGAAAATGACACTAAAATTGGCCTGGTTAAAGTAATATTACTGGTAGAAGATTCAGAAAAATATTACAGCCGGTACCTTCCAATGCTATATACCAGTGTGATGGAACAGACTCAGCGGATCATTGAAGATGTAAGCACTGATGAACTTTTTAAGGTCTTGCGGCTGAGGGCCCGCCCAAAAATATTGCTGGCAGCCACCTATGAAGAAGCAATGGAAATATTCAACAAATACAGGGATAATTTATTATGCCTGATCACTGATGTAAAATTTAAACGAAATGATGAACAGGATGAAGAAGCGGGATTCCATCTTGTACAGCAGATAAGAGCTCTGATGAGCGGATTACCGACAATCATTCAGTCATCTGACACCGAAAATGCACACAAAGCTTATGAATTGCAAGCTACATTTATCGATAAAAACTCTGAAAGTCTTCTTCAGGATGTAAAAGGTTTCATTAGCCACCACCTTGGATTTGGAAATTTTGTTTACCGTGATGCCATGGGTAAAAAGATAGCCACAGCAAAATCTATGAAAGAGTTTGAAAACTTCATCGGTTCAATACCTGCGGAATCACTTGTTTATCATGGCAAAAGAAATCATTTTTCCCTTTGGTTAATGGCGCGGGGCGAGATCAAAATCGCCAAGATGATTAATCCTGTGAAAGTATCTGACTTTAAGAATCCCACAGAGTTCAGGAATTATCTTAAATTCATGATCAAGAAATACAGAAATGAATCAAATACGGGTAAAATTGTAAATTTTGAGGAAAGTGCTGTTCAGGATGAGAGTAACATTGTTAGTTTGGCAACAGGTGCCCTGGGAGGCAAAGGCAGAGGCATTGCTTTTATCAATACGCTGGTATATAATTTAAATTTCAGTGAAATAGTGCCGATGATTAATATCAGAACACCAAAGACTTCCATTATTGGCACAGATGAATTTGACATATTCCTGGAATCAAATAATTTGCATGATTTGGTTTACAACGGAGATGCCGACTATACTAACATACAAAAATCCTTTTTAAAATCGGAGCTTTCCTATCACCTGATGAAAAAGCTGAAAGCATTAATCGGACTGATAAACAAGCCTATAGCAATAAGATCATCGAGCCTGTTTGAAGATTCAACTTCTCAGCCATTCTCTGGCATATTTGAAACATACTTATTACCGAATAATCACCCCGATCCCAAAATCAGACTTAAGCAGGTAACTCAGGCCATTAAACTGGTCTATGCCTCTATATTCAGTACACAGGCCAGGAATTACTTCGAAGCCATTAATTACAAAATTGAGGAAGAAAAGATGGCTGTTGTCATTCAGGAAGTTGTAGGAAATGAGTATGACCAGTATTTCTATCCCCATATCAGTGGTACTGCACAGTCGCATAACTATTACCCCATAGCCCATATGGCACCTGAGGATGGATTTTCGGTAATTGCTGTCGGGCTGGGTCAATATGTAGTGAATGGAGAAAAAGGGCACAGGTTCTCACCCAGGTACCCGACAATTGAACACGTTTCTCCAAAAGATCAGTTTAAAAATTCTCAGGTTGAATTTTTTGCTATTGACATGCAGAAAAAAAATTCCAACCTGTTTTACGAAGGAGAAGATGCCGGTTTGATCAGACTGAACCTGGAAGTAGCTGAAAAACACGGCACTCTTAAACATGCAGCTTCGGTATATGATCCTGAAAACGACCGAACAGAACCCGGGTTATCAAAGTCAGGGCCACGTATAGTTAACTTTGCTAATATACTTAAATACAACCACATACCGCTTGCACGCACTATTGAAGTCATTCTGGATGTAATGAAAGAAGCCCTTGGAGCACCGGTTGAAATAGAATTTGCAGTTGATCTTACAAAGGATAAAAATGGGTTTCCTTCTTTTTATATGCTGCAGATGAAGCCCTTATTGGGGAGTGCACAGGACTATCATATTGATGCCACCGAAATTAATCCGGAAAATGTAATTCTGAGATCTGAAAAAAGCATGGGAAACGGGAAAATTGATGATATTTGTGACATAATATATATTGACAAAGAACTGTTTGACAAAGGCCATACCCGGGATATGGCAGAAGAAATACAGATGCTGAATCAAAAAATGATCGGAGAAAAGAGAAAATATATATTAATCGGCCCTGGCCGGTGGGGCTCCCGCGATAATTACTTAGGCATTCCCGTGAACTGGACACAAATATCAAATGCCCGGATTATTGTTGAGACCAGTTTAAGAGATTACCCCCTTGATGCTTCACTGGGTTCTCATTTTTTTCATAATGTGACCTCGATGAATGTCGGATATCTATCCGTACAGCACGCTTCCGGATCTGAATTCGTTGACTGGAGTAAGATTGAGGGACAAAAGCTAATCGATAAAACAAAATTCTGCCGTCATATTCGGTTTCAGGAACCCCTTACAATACTTATGGATGGCAGACAACAAATATCTATGATTTTATCCCACACGGATGAGAAGGTTAGGGTGGAAAAAGAATAAGATTTATAAGAAATAATGGAAAATAGATTTTTAGATAGTTTCAAAATTGATTTTAATCATACTTCCTTCAATCTGTTAATGCAGAAAAGGATTCATCGTGTATTGCTAATTTGCAGTAATTACGATGCGTTCATGCTGGAGGAAGACGGTCGTATTGATGAGCAGATCTTCAATGAATATGTTTCCCTAAACCTTCGCTATCCTCCGGTTTTTGTACAGGCAAGTTCCGCGAAGGAAGCATTTGATATCCTCAAACGCGATCAAATTGATCTGATTATCGAAATGCTGAGTATTGGAGATATAGATACATTTGAACTGGCAAACCGTATAAAAAAAGAATACAACTCCATCCCTATTGTAGTACTTACGCATTTTTCAAGGGAGGTGTCGCTTCGTTTACAGGATGAAGACCTGAGTGCAATCGACTATGTTTTTTGCTGGCTGGGCAATGCCGATCTGCTGCTGGCCATTATAAAACTGATAGAGGACAGGATGAATGTCGAATATGATGTTGAACAAGTGGGTGTTCAGACATTGTTAGTTGTTGAAGACTCAGTCAGATTTGTTTCCACCATCCTGCCAAACCTGTATAAAATAATCCTCAAACAATCCAGAGACTTCATGAAGGAGGCTCTTAATGAGCACCAGAAGATGTTAAGAATGAGGGGACGACCAAAAATACTGCTGGCCAAAACCTACGACGAAGCAATTAATTACTGGGAGAAGTTCAAAAACAACATGTTGGGGGTTATCACTGATGTGAGTTATAAAAAAAATAATAAACGAGACCAGGAAACAAAGCAGGGACTTGAACTTTGCCGGATTATTCGTGCTGATGATGAACATATGCCGGTTTTACTTCAGTCGTCAGATAGCACAAATGAGAAATATGCCGGAGAAATGAATGCTGGCTTTTTGCATAAAAATTCTAAAACTTTATCCATAGAACTACGCAATTATATCATTCGTCACTTTGCCTTTGGTGAATTCATTTTTCGTGACCCCGATACGCTTGATGAAGTTGCCAGAGCCGCAGATCTCCAGTCATTGCAACATCTTGTACTGAAAATACCTGATAAAGTATTGATATACCATACCGGCCGCAATGATATCTCAAAATGGCTGAATGCACGTGCGCTATTCCCAATAGCACAGCTTTTTAAATACCTCTCGGTTGAGGATTTTAATAATGTAGATGATATCAGAACTTATATATATGAGGCAATCTCCGGTTTCAGGATAAGCAAAGGTCGCGGTATTATTGCAAAGTTTGACAAAAACAGCTATGATGAATATACCATGTTTTCGCGTATCGGAGAAGGTTCTATCGGAGGGAAGGCCCGCGGACTCGCTTTTATTAATTCGATCATCAAAAAACATAAGATTTTCAACAAATATAAAGATGTAATTATTACCATTCCACGTACTGTTGTAATTGGTACAGATATTTTCGATGAGTTCATGGAAATGAATGATCTCTACAAAACAGGATTATCAAATCTGAGTGATGAACAAATACTGGCAAAATTTATTGAAGCCAAACTTCCGGGCCGACTTCATCAGGATTTATATGCTTTTATATCAGTGGTCGAGAACCCAATTGCTATCCGCTCATCAAGCAAGCTCGAGGATAGTCATTATCAGCCATTTGCCGGAATCTATTCAACATACATGATCCCAAATATAAAGAACAACAATACACTGATGATCCTGATGCTCAGCAATGCCATAAAAAGCGTCTATGCATCAGTCTATTACAAAAGCAGTAAGGCATATATGACAGCCACTTCGAATGTGATAGACGAGGAAAAAATGGGAATCATTTTGCAGGAAGTATGTGGTCGTCCATATGCTGATATTTTTCTCCCTGCCATATCTGGTGTTGCCCGCTCAATCAATTTCTACCCCATAAGTCCTGAAAAACCCGGCGATGGTATTGCCAACATTGCTTTTGGACTGGGGAAATACATTGTTGACGGAGGCATGTCAATCCGTTTTTCTCCGAAATTTCCCAAAAAAGTACTGCAACTATCCTCTCCTCAAATGTCTTTGCGGGATACCCAAAAAATATTTTATGCACTTGACTTAAATTATGATAGTTTTCAGCCATCTACTGACGATGGAATTAATATCAAAAAACTAAGACTTCGTGATGCAGGTAAAATTCCCACATTTAAATATGCCGCATCTACCTACGATTTTGAAAATAACATGGTGAAAGACGGAATTAACAAATCGGGAAAACCCATTATCACGTTCAGTAACATCCTTAATCACAACATTTTTCCACTGCCGGACATATTGCAGACGTTATTGGAAATCGGTCAGAAGGAAATGAATAATCCCATTGAAATTGAATTTGCAGTGGATCTGGACACACCTAAAAATGAACCAACGGTTTTCAATTTTCTGCAAATTCGTCCAATAGTTGACAATGATCAGAGTATTTCTTTCAAATTGGACAATGTAAAACCTGAAGAGACCATCATCTATTCAAAATCAGCACTGGGACACGGCGTATTTGAAAATATTTTCGACTTTGTTTATGTACGGCCCGATAATTTTAATGCCGCGAAGAGTCCGGATATTGCACGAGCCATTGAAAAGATTAATGAAAAGTATTTAGAGGAAAACAGGAATTATGTCCTGGTTGGTCCGGGACGTTGGGGATCCAATGATCCGTGGCTGGGAATTCCGATTAAATGGCCACATATTTCTGAGGCCAGGGTAATTGTTGAATCAGGGCTGGATCATTACAGAATTGATCCCAGTCAGGGTACCCATTTTTTTCAAAACCTTACCTCTTTCCGGGTAGGTTATCTTACGATCAATCCCTTCATTAAAGATGGATTTTACGATATCGATTTTCTTGGTAACCAACCAGCCTTCTTTGAGAATGAGTTTATCAGAGTAGTTAGATTTACACATCCCCTTAATATTAAGATCGATGCACGCAACAACATAGGTGTAATCATGAAACCTTCACAGAATAAAATCCCTGATAATTAAGTAAGGAAAGACTTTTTTAACATCCACAAATTTAGTTTACATTTACTTTCTCTATATGATAAAAGCCTTCTTACCAAAATCCCGGATCATTTTATTAATCTTATTTTTCGTGTTTGTAACAAATCATCTAATGGCAGGTCGCTATTGGGTTATATTCACAGATAAGAGTAATTCCCACTTTGATCCGTATGAATATTTTGATGCAAGAGCTATTCAAAGAAGAATTATTAATAAGCTGCCCCTCTTTGACTCAACTGACTTACCTGTTAATCCGGATTATATTAAAGCTGTAAAAAAAATCACATCCAATATCAGGACAGAAAGCCGCTGGATGAATGCTGTTTCAGTTGATGCATCAAAAGAAACATCAGAAAAGCTTTCTGCACTGCCCTTTGTTGCAAGCATCCTTCCGGTTCAGTTCAGTAAATCAAATATTGAAGCTTACTATCCGCTGACTTTATCACCAGACCAGGAAAAATTAGTTTCCGGACAACTCAGTAGTATGCAGGGTAATTTATTCATAAAAAAAGAACTGGATGGCACAGGTATCCGAATAGCAGTATTTGATGCCGGTTATAAAAAGGCTGACCAGATGCCATTATTGGAACATCTGTTCAGAGATAAGAAAATATTAAAGACGTGGGATTTTGTCAGAAATAAAGAGAATGTATATGCACATAATATGCATGGGACGATGGTGCTGGCCTGCCTGGCGGGAAGAAAAGACAGCATCCGGACTGGTTTGGCAACAGGGGCTGAATTTTTACTGGCAAGGACTGAAAAATGGGGAGAACCATTTTCTGAAGAAGAAAACTGGCTGGCAGCAGCAGAATGGGCTGATAAAAACGGGGCAAATATAATCAGCAGTTCATTGGGTTATACATATCACAGATATTTCAAACAGGATATGAACGGGCAAACCAGTCTTGTGGCAAGAGCTGCAAACATGGCTGCCGCCAAAGGGATTTTGGTGGTGAATGCCATGGGGAATGACGGTAAGTCTTCGTGGGGTGTGGTAAATACACCTGCGGATGCTGATAGCGTCTTGTCTGTCGGGGGTATTGATCCTGTCACCGGTTTACATATTGGATTTAGTTCTTTCGGCCCTACTTCGGATTTTCGCACCAAACCCAATGTTTGCGCATACGGAGAAGTTGTAAGTGTCGGTAAAAAAGGACTTAAAACAGTATATGGAACCTCATTTTCAACACCACTTGTGGCAGGCTTTGCTGCTTGCGCCTGGCAGTCCGATCCTTCATTAAATAACATGGAATTATTTAAGAAAATAGAGAGCTCAGGAAGCCTTTTCCCTTACTATGATTATGCACATGGGTACGGTGTTCCTCAGGCAGGATATTTTATCTCTAAAAATTCATCGGAAAAAGAGGTTGAAGAAACCTTTACAGTACATAGAAAAAAAGCCGGAATTGAAATTAAAATTTCCCGGGCGCCTACTGGTAAATCAGAAAAGAATTATCTGTATTATCACCTTACTGGTGATAATAATACCATCATCTATTACGCGGTGATAAAAGTGACACAGGCATTTTCGATAACTATTCCTGAAAGTAAATTAAAGGATGCAAAGGCTTTAGAAGCATTTTACAGAGGATATTACTTACAAATGGCAATTCCTGAATAATGATTTCAATTATATTTAAAACGAATGACCGTAGAATATTTGGTCAGAATATTTTGAG